>NZ_JACVYG010000161.1:0-4071 GCF_014712245.1 Streptomyces sp. 5-10 | reverse complement strand
GGCCCTCGGCGGTCGTGGTCTCCGGTGACGCCGACGCGTTGGACGAGCTGCTGGCGGCCTGCGAGGCGGACGAGGTCCGGGCGCGTCGCATCCCGGTCGACTACGCCTCGCACTGCGCTCATGTGGAGGCCATCGAGGGCGAGTTGCTGCATGAGCTCGCGGGGATCAGCCCTCGGTCGGCGTCCATTCCCTTCTATTCGACGGTGACCGGCGGCGTCCTCGATACGGCCGACCTGGACGCCGCCTACTGGTACCGCAATCTGCGCCGGACGGTGCGCTTCGACGAGACCGTACGCGCCCTGCTGGCCGCTGGCTTCGATACGTTCATCGAGGCCAGCGCCCACCCCGTCCTGACGATGGGCGTGGAGCAGACCGCCGAGGACCACGGCACCCGTGTCACCGCCGTTGGATCCCTGCGCCGCGACGAAGGCGGGCTCGACCGGTTCGCCACCTCCCTCGCCGAGGCGTACGTGGGCGGCGTGTCCGTGGACTGGGCGGGGATGTTCGCGGGCACGGGCGCCCGTCGCGTCGATCTGCCGACGTACGCCTTCCAGCACCAGCGCTACTGGGTCGAGCCCTCAGCCGTGGCGGGCGACGTGTCGTCGGCCGGGCTGGTCTCCGCCGACCATCCCCTGCTCGGCGCGGCGGTCGCGCTGCCCGAGTCCGGCGGACAGCTGTTCACCGGTCGGCTCTCGCTTCGTACGCACCCGTGGCTGGCCGACCACGCCATCTACGGCACGGCGCTGCTCCCCGGGTCCGCCCTGGTCGAGTTGGCGCTGCGAGCCGGTGACGCGGTCGGCTGCGGGCACCTGGAGGAGCTGACGCAGGAAACGCCCCTCGCCCTCCCCGAGAGCGGCGCCGTCCAGCTGCAACTGACGGTCGGAGGCCCGGACGACTCCGGACGACGCACCGTGAACCTCTACTCCCGCTTCGAGGACGGGCCTGCCGACCTCCCGTGGACCCACCATGCCACCGGTGTGCTGACCACGGAGGGGCCCACGGCGCCGGCGGAGACCGGGCTCGGCCAGTGGCCACCGGCGGACGCCGAGCCGATCGGCCTCGCCGACCGGTACCCGGGCGCGGCGGCGCTCAGCGGTGTCGAGTACGGTCCGGCGTTCCGCGCCCTGCGCCATGCGTGGCGTCGTGGTGCGGAGATCTTCGCCGAGGTGGCGTTGGCGGAGGACATGCGCTCGGAGGCGGGTCGTTTCGGTCTGCATCCCGTGCTGCTCGACGCGGCCCTGCACGCCGTGGCCGATCTGACGGCCGACGACGGCGGCCGCGTCCGGCTCCCGTACCGGTGGACCGGGATGTCCCTGTACGCCACAGGCGCGACGACCCTGCGCGTCCGGCTCTCCACGGAACGACCCGACGGCATGGCGATCCTGCTGGCCGACGAATCGGGCCATGCGGTGGCCGACGTGGATGCCGTGGCGACGCGCGCCTTCACATCGGAGCAGCTCACCGGGGGCCGGAGGCCTCATGAGTCGCTGTTCCGGGTGGAGTGGATGAGTGTCCCGGCAGGCTCCCCCGGTATCGAGCCGGACCGCGCCCAGTGGTCGATCGTCGGCCCTGACGGCGCCGTACTGCGCACCGCGCTCGAAACGAGCGGTGGCCGGATCGACGAGTACGACGACATGGGCACGCTGCTCCGGTCCGACGCATCGGCCGCATCCGTGCCCGACCTCGTACTCCTGCCGTTCCTCACCGCCTCGGCAGCCGACTCCGTCTCGGCAACCGACTCCGCCGCGGCGGAACACGACCTCGTGTCCGTGGCAGAGCAGGCACACCAGGCGACACATCGCGCCCTGGACGCGCTCCAGGTGTGGCTGGCCGAGGAGCGGTGCGCCGACTCGCGACTCGTGGTGGTGACGCGGGGTGCGGTGGCGGCCGTACCGGGTGAGGATGTACCGGACGCGGCGGCTGCCGCGGTCTGGGGCCTGGTGCGCTCGGCGCAGGCCGAGCATCCGGACCGATTCGTCCTGGTGGATCTGGAGACCCTGGAGTGGGCCGCCGAGGCGATCGGCGCGGCGGTGGCCACCGGAGAGCCCCAACTCGCCGTACGTGGCGGCGGTGTGTGCGCCCCAAGGCTGACCCGGGCCCTGGTCCCCGTAGCGCCTCAGCGAGAGGTGGTGTGGGAGCCCGACGGCTCGGTGCTGATCACGGGCGCCAGTGGTGTGCTGGGCGGTTTGGTCGCACGGCACGTGGTCGCCCGCCACGGGGTGCGCAGCGTGGTGCTGGTGTCGCGTCGCGGCCGCGACACGGCGGGTGCGGCGGAGCTGGAAGCCGAGCTCGCCGACATCGGCGCCCGCGTGGTGTTCGAGGCGTGCGATGTCGCCGACCGTGAGGCGTTGACGCGGGTGCTGGCGCGCATTCCGGCGGATCGTCCGTTGCGTGGTGTGGTGCATGCCGCAGGTGTGCTGGACGACGGTCTGGTGGAGTCGTTGACGCCGGAGCGTATCGACGCGGTGTTGCGGCCGAAGGTCGATGCGGCGGTGCATCTGGATGAGTTGACGCGGGATCTGGATCTGTCGGCGTTTGTGATGTTCTCGTCGGCCGCTGCCACTTTTGGTGCGGCAGGGCAGGGGAACTATGCGGCGGCGAACATGTTCCTGGACGCTCTGGCGGCGCGCCGGCGGGCGCGTGGGCTTGCGGGGGTGTCGTTGGCCTGGGGTTTCTGGGCCGAACGCAGCGATATGACCGGCCACCTGGGCGAGGTCGACATGGCCCGGATGGCACGGTTCGGCATGACCCCCCTGGCCGCCGACGAAGGGCTCGCGCTCTTCGACGCGGCACACACGACCGATGACGCCCTGCTGGTGCCGACGCGCATGGACGTCGCGGTGCTCCGCGCACACGCCCGGCCCGGAACCACCCCCGCTCTGCTGCGCCACCTCATCGGCGCCCCGGCCCGACGGGTGATCGACGCCGCCGACGACGACCAGGGCGGTGCCACCGCCCTCGTACGCCGTCTCACGGGTCTGCCCCGGTCCGAGCGGGAGGACGTCCTGCTGGAGCTGGTGACCGATCACGCGGGGGCCGTGCTCGGCCATGCGGAGTCGGACACGATCGCTCCCGACCGCGCGTTCAGCGACATCGGCTTCGACTCGCTCACCGCGGTCGAGCTGCGCAACCGCCTCAACGCCGCCACCGGTCTGCGGCTTCCGGCCACGCTGGTCTTCGACTATCCGACACCGACCGCGGTCGCCCGCCACATCCTCGGCGAGGTGATCGGCTCCGCGCCGGCCGCAGACGAAGCCCCGGCCCTCGACCGGACCCGGGCCACGCCGTCGGTGCGCAACGCCACGACCGATGACGAGCCGATCGCCATCGTCGGAATGGGCTGCCGCTTCCCGGGCGGTGTGCGTACGCCCGAAGAGCTGTGGCAGCTGCTCATCAGCGGCGGGGACGCGATCTCGGGGCTGCCCGACGATCGCGGCTGGGACCTGGAGGGCCTGTACCACCCGGACCCCGATCACCGGGGCACGGCGTATGCGCGTGAAGGTGGTTTCCTGTACGACGCCGGTGATTTCGACCCCGAGTTCTTCGGCATCTCGCCGCGTGAGGCGTTGGCGATGGATCCGCAGCAGCGGCTGCTGCTGGAGACGACGTGGGAGGCGCTGGAGCGGGCCGGTATCGACCCGGCGTCGGTACGCGGCAGCCAGACCGGCGTGTTCTGCGGGCTGACCTACCACGACTACACCGATGCGGTGCAGCAGGCCGGCGAGGCCACCGAGGGCTACCTCATGACGGGCAACGCCGGAAGTGTCGCCTCGGGGCGCATCTCCTACACCTTCGGCTTCGAGGGGCCCGCGGTGACGGTGGACACCGCCTGCTCGTCGTCCCTGGTGGCGCTGCACTGGGCCGCCCAGGCGCTGCGGCAGGGCGAGTGCTCGCTGGCCCTCGCGGGCGGCGCCACCGTCATGGCCAGCCCCCTCGCGTTCGTCGAGTTCAGCCGCCAGCGCGGACTGGCCCCGGACGGGCGCTGCAAGCCCTTCGCGGGAGCCGCGGACGGCACCGGCTGGGCCGAGGGCGTCGGGATGCTGCTGCTGGAACGGCTGTCGGACGCCCGGC
>NZ_JACVYG010000160.1:0-4112 GCF_014712245.1 Streptomyces sp. 5-10 | reverse complement strand
GCGGTGCTGTTCGGGCCGGGTGTGGAGTGGCTGGCCGAGCACGGTCAAGTGACACGCTTCGTGGAACTGGGACCCGATGGCGTTCTGACCGCCATGGCCCACAACTGCCTCGCCCACCACAACGACCCTGGTTCCGGCGACGAGCCGGAGGTCATCCCCTCCCTGCGCCGGGATCAGTCCGAGGTCAATGCCGTACTCACCTGCCTGGCACGGCAGTTCACCACCGGCGCCCCCATCGACTGGACCCCTGCACTCGGCGGCAGCGACAGCAGCGCCCCGCAGGCCCGCCTGGACCTGCCCACCTACGCCTTCCAACGTCAACGCTACTGGCCCGAGGCACAGGCGAAGGTCGTCGAAGGCCCGACCACGACGGCGTCGGCGAAAGAGTCGCGCTTCTGGTCTGCCGTGGATGAGGAGGACACCGACGCCGTATCCGCCCTTCTGGGACTGGCGGGCGACGAACGCGAGCCTGGGTTCCATGAGGTTCTGCCCGTGCTGGCGGATTGGCATCGTAGGGAGAACCGGCGCTCCACGGTCAATGACTGGCGCTATCGGGTCGTATGGAAGCCGATCGTCGAGACCGGAGCGAGTGGCGGCGCTGCCCCGACGCTCACCGGGACGTGGCTTGCTGTGATCCCTGCTGGATCCCGCGGCATGACGACGTGGGTGCACGATGCCCTCACGGAATTGGCTCGCAGCGGGGCGTCCGTGGTGCCCCTCGAGGTCTCCGCCAGCGCTGGAGCCGACCGGGCGGCCCTTGCCGAGGACATTCGTGCGGCCGTCGCCCGTCATGACGCCGAGGAGGGCACTGAGGGTGGCACGACCTCGGTGGCCGGGGTGCTGTCGTTCCTGGCCTTGGACGAAGGACCGGGACCCGTTCACCCAGTGGCACCAGCCGGCGCGGCGGCGACACTGACCCTCGTCCACGCGCTGAGCGATCTCGATATGGACCTGCCCCTTTGGCTGATGACCAGGGGCGCTGTCGCGGTCGGCCGTTCCGATGCGCTGCCCTCGCCACTGCAGTCGATGGTGTGGGGACTCGGCAGGGTCATCGGCCTCGAACACCCCCAGTGGTGGGGTGGTCTGATCGACCTGCCGGACGTACTGGATGACCGAGCGGCACGGCGGTGGCTTGCTGCCCTCGCTTCCTCCGCCGGTGAGGACCAGGTCGCGATTCGGACGTCGGGAGCCTTCGTACGGCGCCTCGTCCGGGCCCGGACGGGAGAGTCCAGTGCCGCGTTCGGCGGGGCCTGGCGGCCGCGTGGCACGGTGCTGATCACAGGTGGCACCGGTGCGTTGGGCGGGCATGTCGCTCGTTGGCTGGCCGAGGCGGGAGCGGCACACCTTCTCTTGGTCAGCAGGCGCGGGCCCGCGGCTGCGGGAGCAGCTGAGTTGGTGGCCGAGCTGGAGGCCGCGGGAGCCTCGGTGACCGTGGCCGCATGTGATGTCGCCGACCGGGAAGCGGTACGTGCTCTGCTGGCCACTCTTCCCGACGAACACCCGCTGTCCGCGATCGTGCACACCGCCGGGTCAGGCGGCGACCTTCGACCGGTGGTCGAGACCGGCTTGGAGAGCTTCGCCGACGTGCTCGATGCGAAGGTGACAGGCGCGCGGTGCCTCCATGAGCTGACTCGGGAGATGGAGCTCGACGCCTTCGTGCTGTTCTCCTCGGCCGCCGCTACCTGGGGGAGCGGCGGGCAGGGCAGTTACGCGGCCGCCAACGCCTACCTCGATGCTCTGGCCGAACACCGCAGGGCCCTCGGCCTGGCCGGGACCTCGATCGCATGGGGTGCGTGGGCCGACGCCGGCATGGCGGTGGTCGACGCCGCTGAAGAGATGGTGCGCCGCCGCGGACTGCGGTCGATGCCACCGGAACTGGCTGTCGTGGCGTTGCAGCAGGTATGGGACTCGGGTGATCCATCGGTGACTGTGGCCGATGTGGACTGGGAGCGCTTTGTCCCTGGATTCACCGCGGCCCGCAATCGCCCGCTGCTGCTGGATCTCCCGGAGGCGGCCCGGGCGCTCGAGGAGACTCGTTCGTCGGCGGGGGAGAAGACGTCTGCCTGGCTGACGCAGCTCGCTGAGGCTTCTGCTGAGGAACGGGAGCGGTTGCTGCTCGGGCTGGTTCGCACCCATGTCGCGGCCGTTTTGAATTACGGCGACTCCGGAGATATCGCCGCGAACCGTGCTCTGAAGGACCTTGGATTCGATTCCCTGACGGCAGTCGAGCTGCGTAACCGGCTCAATGCGGTTACCGGGCTGGCCTTGCCCACCACAGTGGTTTTCGACCATCCCACCCCTGCTGCTCTTGTCGCCCATCTTCGGGCGCGACTCTTCGGGGAAAAGGGAGGTGAAACCTCCGGCAGGCGGCCCCTGGGCACGCCTCCAGGAGGTCAGGCGGAGGACGATGCCTGCACTGACCCCGTCGTCATCGTGGGGGCAGCGTGCCGGTACCCGGGCGGGGTGGGTTCGCCCGAGCAGTTGTGGGACCTGATAGCCGGTGGGGTGGACGCGATCTCCGGGTTCCCCTCCGACCGTGGCTGGGACCTTGAGAGTCTCTACGACCCGGATCCCGACCGGTCCGGGAAGACCTATGCGATGAGCGGCGGATTCCTCGACGACGTGGCGGGCTTCGATGCGGAGTTCTTCGGGATTTCTCCGCGCGAGGCGTCGGCCATGGATCCGCAGCAGCGGCTGCTTCTGGAGACGTCCTGGGAGGCCATAGAAACTGCTGGGATCAACCCTTCCGAACTGACGGGAACGCCCGTCGGCGTGTTCATCGGAGCCAATAACCAGGATTACCTGACTCGCTTCTCGACCGTGCCGAGCGGCGCTGACGGATATGTGATGACCGGCAATACGGCCAGTGTGATGTCCGGGCGTGTGGCGTATGTGTTTGGTCTTGAGGGTCCTGCGGTGACGGTGGATACGGCGTGTTCGTCGTCGTTGGTGGCGTTGCATCAGGCGAGTGTGGCGTTGCGCAGTGGTGAGTGTTCGATGGCGTTGGCCGGTGGTGTGGCGGTGATGTCGACTCCGGGGACGTTTGTGGAGTTCTCCCGACAGCGTGGCCTGGCGGCCGACGGCCGCTGCAAGGCGTATGGCGAGGCGGCGGATGGCACCGGCTGGGGTGAGGGTGTCGGTGTGTTGTTGTTGGAGCGGTTGTCGGATGCTCGGGCGCGTGGGCATCGGGTGTTGGCGGTGGTGCGTGGTTCGGCGGTGAATCAGGATGGGGCGTCGAATGGGTTGACGGCGCCGAATGGTCCGTCGCAGGAGCGGGTGATCCGGCAGGCGCTTGCTAGTGCGCGGTTGTCGGCGGCGGATGTGGATGCGGTCGAGGGTCATGGGACGGGTACGACGCTGGGTGATCCGATTGAGGCGCAGGCGCTGCTGGCTACGTATGGGCAGGGCCGTGAGGCTGGTCGTCCGTTGTGGCTGGGGTCGTTGAAGTCGAACATCGGGCATACGCAGGCGGCTGCTGGTGTGGGTGGTGTGATCAAGATGGTCATGGCCCTGAACCGGGAGGTGTTGCCACGCACGTTGCATGTGGATCGGCCGTCGTCGCACGTGGATTGGGATGCGGGCGCGGTTGAGCTGCTGACCGATCCTGTGGCCTGGCCGCGTGGAGAGCGGGTGCGGCGGGCTGGTGTGTCCTCTTTCGGCGTGTCCGGGACGAATGCGCACGTCATCCTTGAAGAAGCGCCGGTGGAGGAGGCCTCGGGTGTGGAGGTGGTTTCCGCTGGGGGTGGTGTGGCGTCTGTGGTGGTGCCGTGGGTGGTGTCGGGGCGTAGTGCGGGGGCGTTGGCGGCTCAGGCGGGTCGGCTGTTGGAGTATGTGCGTGCTGCTCAGGCTGATGGTGGTGGCGTGGATGCGGTGGGTGTGGGGCGTGCGCTGGTGGGTTCGCGTGCGGTGTTTGAGCATCGGGCGGTGGTTCTTGGTTCGGATGTGGAGGAGCTTGAGGCTGGGCTTAAGGGGCTGACGGAGGGCGACACCACGAGCGGTGTGATTGCGGGGCGTGTGCGGTCGGGTGGGCGTGTGGCGGTGTTGTTCTCTGGTCAGGGGAGTCAGCGGGCTGGGATGGGGCGGGAGTTGTATGACGCCTTTCCTGTGTTCGC
>NZ_JACVYG010000016.1:0-176461 GCF_014712245.1 Streptomyces sp. 5-10 | reverse complement strand
CGCGGCCGTGCCGGGCGCGGCGCGGGCGCGGCATGCGGGATCACCCGCCGCGCACGCGGACGGGCCGCACCCCCGCCAGGGGTGCGGCCCGTCGCCGGCACCGTGAGCTGCTGAGCCGCGCTTACTTGCGGATCAGCGAGCGCAGCACGTACTGCATGATGCCGCCGTTGCGGTAGTAGTCCGCCTCGCCCGGGGTGTCGATGCGCACCTTGGCGTCGAACTCCACCTCGCCTGCCTTGACCTTCACCGTCTCCGGGATGCCGCCCTCGTTGAGCGCGGTGACGCCGGTGATGTCGAAGGTCTCCTCGCCGGTCAGGCCCAGCGACAGCGCCGAGGCGCCCTCGGGGAACTGGAGCGGGAGGACGCCCATGCCGATGAGGTTCGAGCGGTGGATGCGCTCGTACGACTCGGCGATGACGGCCTTGACGCCGAGCAGCGCGGTGCCCTTGGCGGCCCAGTCGCGGGACGAGCCGGAGCCGTACTCCTTGCCCGCCAGGATGACCAGCGGGATGCCGGCCGCCTGGTAGTTCTGCGAGGCGTCGTAGATGAAGGAGACCGGCCCGCCGTCCTGGGTGAAGTCGCGGGTGAAGCCGCCCTCGGTGCCGGGCGCGATCTGGTTGCGCAGCCGGATGTTGGCGAAGGTGCCGCGGATCATGACCTCGTGGTTGCCCCGGCGGGAGCCGTAGGAGTTGAAGTCGCGACGCTCGACACCGTGCTCGGTGAGGTACTTGCCGGCCGGGGTGTCGGCCTTGATCGCACCGGCCGGGGAGATGTGGTCGGTGGTGACCGAGTCGCCCAGCTTGGCCAGCACCCGGGCGCCGGCGATGTCCTCGACCGGGGCCGGGTCCATCGTCAGGCCCTCGAAGTAAGGGGGCTTGCGGACGTAGGTGGACTCCGGGTCCCACTCGAAGGTGTTGCCGGTCGGCACGGGCAGCGCCTGCCACTGGGCGTCACCGGCGAAGACGTCCTGGTAGGACTTGTTGAACATGTCCTCGCCGATGGCGTTGGCCACGACATCGTTGACCTCGGCCTCGGTCGGCCAGATGTCCTTCAGGAAGACCGGCTTGCCCTCCTGGTCGGTGCCCAGCGCGTCCGTGGTGATGTTCACCTTCATCGAACCGGCGATGGCGTACGCGACGACCAGCGGCGGGGATGCCAGGTAGTTCATCTTGACGTCGGGGTTGATCCGGCCCTCGAAGTTCCGGTTGCCGGAGAGCACCGAGGTGACGGCGAGGTCGGCCTCGTTGACGGCCTTGGAGACCTCGTCCGGCAGCGGGCCGGAGTTGCCGATGCAGGTGGTGCAGCCGTAGCCGACGAGGTTGAAGCCGACCTTGTCGAGGTAGGGGGTCAGGCCCGCCTTGTCGAAGTAGTCGGTGACGACCTTCGAGCCCGGGGCCAGGGTGGTCTTGACCCACGGCTTGCGGGTCAGGCCCTTCTCGACCGCCTTCTTGGCCACCAGCGCGGCGGCGACCATGACGTACGGGTTCGAGGTGTTGGTGCAGGAGGTGATCGCGGCGACGGTGACGGCGCCGTGGTCGATCTCGTACGTCGAACCGTCGGGGGCGGTGACCTGAGTCGGCTTGCTCGGCACGCCGTTGGAGACGGCCGGGGCGTCGGAGGCCGGGAAGGACTCCTTGCCCGCCTCGTCCTCCTCCGCCTCGGCGACGTAGTTGCGGACGTCCTGCGCGAACTGCGTCGCCGCCTCGGCGAGCACGATGCGGTCCTGGGGCCGCTTGGGGCCGGCGATCGAGGGGACGACCGTGGAGAGGTCCAGCTCCAGCTTCTCGGAGAAGTCGGGCTCGGCGGCCGGGTCCAGCCACAGGCCCTGCTCCTTGGCGTACGCCTCGACGAGCGCGACCTGCTGGTCGGAGCGGCCGGTGAGCCGGAGGTAGTTCAGGGTCTCGTCGTCGATCGGGAAGATCGCGGCGGTGGAGCCGAACTCCGGCGACATGTTGCCGATGGTGGCGCGGTTGGCGAGGCTCGTGGCCGCCACACCCTCGCCGTAGAACTCGACGAACTTGCCGACGACGCCGTGCTTGCGCAGCATCTCGGTGATGGTCAGCACGAGGTCGGTGGCGGTGGTGCCGGGCTTCAGCTCACCCGTCAGCTTGAAGCCGACGACGCGCGGGATCAGCATGGAGACCGGCTGGCCCAGCATCGCGGCCTCGGCCTCGATGCCGCCGACGCCCCAGCCGAGCACGCCGAGGCCGTTGACCATGGTGGTGTGGGAGTCGGTGCCGACGAGGGTGTCCGGGTACGCCTGGCCGCCCCGGACCATGACGGTGCGGGCCAGGTGCTCGATGTTGACCTGGTGGACGATGCCGGTGCCGGGCGGGACGACCTTGAACTCGTCGAACGCGGTCTGGCCCCAGCGCAGGAACTGGTAGCGCTCCTTGTTGCGGCCGTACTCCAGCTCCACGTTCTGAGTGAAGGCGTCGTTGGTGCCGAACTTGTCGGCGATCACGGAGTGGTCGATGACCAGCTCGGCCGGGGCCAGCGGGTTGATCTTCGCCGGGTCGCCGCCGAGCTCCTTGACGGCCTCACGCATGGTGGCGAGGTCGACCACGCAGGGCACGCCGGTGAAGTCCTGCATGATCACGCGGGCCGGCGTGAACTGGATCTCCTGGCTGGGCTGGGCCTGCGAGTCCCAGCCGCCCAGCGCACGGATGTGGTCGGCGGTGATGTTCGCGCCGTCCTCGGTACGGAGCAGGTTCTCCAGCAGCACCTTGAGGCTGTAAGGGAGCCGGGCCGACCCCTCGACCTTGTCCAGCCTGAAGATCTCGTACGATTCGTCGCCCACTTGCAGGGTGCTGCGGGCGTCGAAGCTGTTCGCCGACACGACAGTCTCCTTCATGCATGTTTTCGCGCGTACCACCGCAATGCTGCCGTCACATGCCCGCGCCGATCCGCTAAGGTATGACTAAGTTAGGTAAGCCTTACCGACGCGGGGCGGCGATGCGCCTTCCAGCAGATATCTCGATGTCGAGATAACTCTAGTACATCGCCCTCGTGCGGTCATGTCCTGCCCGGGTGCGAACGCGGTCCGGGTCGGCTCACCGGCGTTCACCGTGCTCACTCGCGTGCGGCGGTGTTCGCCCGTGGTGCTCTGCCGTGTGCACCCGTGTGCCGCCGTTGTGCTCACCCGTGTGCGCCCGTGTTCCCCGTCTTCCCCCGTCTTCACTGGTAAGGGTGATCGCCGACTGAGCCACCTCCGCCACCGCGATACTGCTGCCATGGACCCGCATCTGCTCCGCACGTTCGTCTCCGTGGCCCGCTGCGGATCCTTCTCCGACGCCGCCCATGAGCTGAGCTTCACCCCGGCGGCGGTCTCCGAGCACATCGCGTCACTCGAAGCGGATCTGCGGACATCGCTGTTGACCCGGCGGCCGGTCATGCTCACCAGCGCGGGCGCCCGGCTGCTGGAACACGCCGGTCCGCTGCTGCTCCGTCTGGACGCGGCACGGGCCGACGTCGAGCGGCTGTCGGGGTCGGGCGCCGCCCGGCTGGTGGTGGGGGCCTCACCGCTGGCGATGACCCCGAGAATCGCCGCGGCCCTGGAGCGGGTGCGGCAGGCGCATCCGGCCGCCAAAGCCTCCCTGCGGATCCTCGGCCGCCGGGAGATCCCGGCCGCGGTGGCGTCCGGGACCCTGGACCTGGGGCTGATCGACGGCCCGGCCACCCCCGCCGACGCGCTGCCGCTGCCCGAGGTGGGCCCGCTCACCGCGGTCACGGTCGCGGAGGCCCCGCTGGTGGTGGCCTTGCCCACCGGCCACCCGCTGGCCCGCCGCCTCGGCCTGCGGCTGGCCGACCTCGCCGACGCCCACTGGCTGGACGCCCCGGACGCCGCCATGCCGCTGGAGCAGCTGCGCGCGGTCAGCCGGACCGACGGCTTCCGCGCCTCGCTGACGTACGAGGGCACCGACGTCCGCGGCCTCCTCGCCCTCAGCGCCACCGGCCACGGCCTGGCCCTGCTCCCCCACCCCGCCACCAAGGGCACCCCCGGCATCGTCACGTCCCCCCTGATCGCCCCCCGCCTGGTCCACCGCACCGAACTCCTCCACGGCCCCGCGGTCGACGGCCCGGCCCGGACACTGGCGGCGGTGGTGACGGGGGATCGTCACCGGTATGGGTGACTACTGGGCACATTTGCCCATGCCCGTGGAGGATTGCGATAGACCTTGCGCAGTCGTCATGCTGCAACTACGCCGCCAGGTGGAGGACCGATGAGCGCGCAACCCCATTCGGAAACGGCTTCGTATGTGGCCGACGACCCCGAAACCGCATTGAAATACGCGATCCAGCACATCCGGGGGGATGACCGGGTGCAGATCGTGGAGGGGGTCATCGAACAGTTGTCACCGACGTGGGACCACGAGAACGCCGCCGATGTGATCCGCGAACAGATCGGGCCGGTGATGCGCAAGCTCGGCTGCAGAGCTGGGTCGGGAAATCTGGACTTGCCGGGCAGCAGCAATTGGTACGTACCGGATCTGGCCGTTGTGCCACGCGAACTCGCCAAAGGCGCCGGGGCCCTGCTCCCTGACCAGACCCTCCTGATCGTCGAGGTGACCTCCGACTCGAACGGAGACACCGACCGGGTCGTCAAGCGGCGCCGCTATGCCGAGTACGGCGCCCCGCTGTATCTGCTGGTCGACCGGCAGCAGCGCGCCTGCACGCTCTATTCGGTGCCCGGGAACCTCGGCTACACCAAGGTGGACGGCCCCCACCCCTTCGGCACCCCGCTCCCGCTCCCCGAGCCGTTCGGCCTGGAGCTGGACACCTCCGAATTCTGAATCCTGATCGGCCTCAGCCGCCCGCGAGGCGGGTTCTGACCAGGGTCAGGACCTCCTCGTCGGAGAGGCCCAGGGCGCGGGCCTGGTCCACCAGGCCCTGGACGCCCTCCAGGAGCCCGGCGCGGGCCCTGGGCTGGTCGCCGGTGACGACCGCGCCGCGGCCTCGGCGGAGTTCGATCAGGCCCTCCTCGCGGAGCCGCTGGTAGCCGCGCAGGACCGTGTGGACGTTGACGCCCAGGGATTCGCCGAGCGCGCGGGCGGCGGGGAGGCGTTCGCCGGGGCGTACGGTGCCGTCGGCGATGGCGCCGCGTACGGAGGCGGCGATCTGGTCGGCCAGCGGGACCGCGGAGCCGGGGTCGACGCGGAAGAGCATCTCAGCCGCGCTCCCCCGCCGTCGGGCGGTCGCGCTCGATCAGGGTGTTGAGCAGGGCGGCGGCGGTGGCGGCGTCGTCCACCGTGACCGCGAACTCCCGGCCCGTGGCGAGCGTCAGGAACAGCGCGTCGCCGGAGCGGAACACCAGGGCGCTGCCGCCGCCGCGGACCCGGTAGCCCCAGCCGCCGAGGCTCAGCGCGGCGACCTCACGGCTGGTGGCCCGCTCGATCCGGTCCAGCGGCATCCGCATCCGGGGCCGCGGGGCGAACCATAAGGCCACGGCGAGGCCCCGGCGGTCGACGGTCACCCGGCAGCGGGCCAGTGCCGTGCAGACCAGCCCGATGACGATCAGCCCCATGCCGATCAGCCACGCCGCCGTCCCCCGGCCCACGGGGACCAGCACAGCGGCCAGCAGCGCGGTCCCCGCGCCCACGGTGAGCAGCACGGGCGATCCGACGGTGCGCGTCCAGATGGCCACTTCGCCCTTGGTCAGCGGGAGCCGGGGCGCGGCGGCCCGGCGCCCGGCATCGGTCTCCGGCGCCACGTCACGGCTCGCGAGCAGCCATCCCAGCGCGCCCATGACGGCCGCGACGGCGAGGGCGATGCCCAACTGCCACAGGGGCTGGGAGACGCGGGAGGCGCGGGAGGCGTCGGCGTTGGCGAAGAGCAGGGAGGCGAAGGCGTAGCCCAGCAGTCCGGACATGCCGTAGCCGAGGGCGACCGCGAACCGCTGGACGCCGAGCCCCTTGGTCAGGCGGAGGGCGGGTACGAGGGTGAGGAGGCCGGAGCCGAGGAGGACGGCGGTGACCACCGAGAGGAACGCACCCGTACCGGTGAATCCGTCGGCCTTCCCGTCCGCGCCGAAATGCGTGGCGAGCGGATCCGGCAGCCGGTCGCGCAGCCCGGCGAACGCCGCCATGACCACGGCCCACGCCAGCGCGAAGGGCAGAACGACGATGAGCGCGCGCCGCCGGACAGGACGCATATCGACCCCTCACTTCACCACGCGTTCTCCCATTTGTTTGCATACTAATAGAACAATCGTGGGTGGAGAACCGCCACTCCTTCCACCTCCCCCGTCGCGTGTGCATCTCATATGTGAGATAACATCTCCCCCATGACTGACGACTACCTCTCACGTATCGGCAAGCTCATCCGTGACGCCCGTCAACACCGGGGCTGGACCCAGTCCCAGCTCGCGGAGGCCCTCGGCACCAGCCAGAGTGCGGTCAACCGCATTGAGCGGGGAAACCAGAACATCAGCCTTGAGATGATCGCCAGGATCGGCGAGGCCCTGGACAGCGAGATCGTCTCCCTCGGCTACGCGGGCCCGATGCACCTCCGGGTGGTCGGCGGCCGCCGGCTGTCCGGGGCCATCGACGTCAAGACGAGCAAGAACGCGTGTGTGGCGCTGCTGTGCGCCACGCTCCTCAACGCGGGCCGTACGACGCTGCGGAGGGTCGCCAGGATCGAGGAGGTCTACCGCATCCTCGAGGTCCTGGGCAGCATCGGCGTCCGCACCCGCTGGATCAACGACGGCGCCGATCTGGAGATCGTGCCGCCCGCCGAGCTGGACCTCGAGGCCATGGACACCGAGGCCGCGCGCCGGACGCGCAGCGTCATCATGTTCCTCGGCCCGCTGCTGCACCGGATGGACCGCTTCCGGATTCCCTACGCGGGCGGTTGCGACCTCGGCACCCGCACCGTGCAGCCGCATATGACCGCCCTGCGCCACTTCGGCCTCGAAGTGACCGCCACCGACGGGATGTACCACTCCCACGTCGACCGCTCGGTCGCCCCCACCCGCGCCATCGTGCTGACCGAACGCGGCGACACCGTCACCGAGAACGCGCTGCTGGCGGCCGCCCGGCACGACGGCGTCACGGTGATCCGCAACGCCTCGTCCAACTACATGGTCCAGGACCTCTGCTTCTTCCTGGAGGAGTTGGGCGTCAAGGTCGAGGGCGTGGGCACCACGACGCTGACCGTCCACGGCGTGGCCCACATCGACCGCGATGTCGACTACTCCCCCTCCGAGGACCCGGTCGAGGCGATGAGCCTGCTGGCCGCCGCCGTCATCACCGAGTCGGAGCTGACGATCCGCCGGGTGCCGGTGGAGTTCCTGGAGATCGAGCTGGCCGTCCTGGAGGAGATGGGGCTGGACCACGAGCGCGGCCGGGAGTACGCGGCGGACAACGGCCGCACCCGGCTGGTCGACCTGACCGTGCGCCCGTCCAAGCTGCAGGCCCCCATCGACAAGATCCACCCGATGCCGTTCCCCGGCGTCAACATCGACAACGTGCCCTTCTTCGCGGCGATCGCGGCCGTCGCCCAGGGCTCGACGCTGATCCACGACTGGGTCTACGACAACCGCGCGATCTACCTCACCGAGCTCAACCGACTCGGCGCCCACGTCAAACTCCTCGACCCGCACCGCGTCCTGGTCGAGGGCCCGACCCGCTGGCGCTCCGCCGAGATGATGTGCCCGCCCGCCCTGCGCCCCGCCGTGGTCGTCCTGCTGGCGATGATGGCCGCGCCGGGCACCTCCGTGCTGCGCAACGTGTACGTCATCAACCGCGGTTACGAGGACCTCGCGGAGCGGCTGAACTCGATCGGCGCCCAGATCGAGACCTTCCGCGACATCTGAGCACCCCTTCGGGGGCAGGCCGCCGCGATCCTCGGCCCAGCGGAGGGCTGTTTGAATGAATGACGGATAATCCTTGACAAGGTTTCGGCCGCGGGCAACAGTCTTCGCCGTGACGCCGCCGACGCCCTGTCCGAGGGCGGCCGCTCCGCGCCGTCCTGGACGATTTGCCTCGTATGGCGTGAATGCACCATTCGGTGCCTAGGTCCCGCCAAGAGTGGTCCACAGCCCCTTCCGGAACTATCGTCCGCTTCATACCGTCAAGGGCCGCGGTACTCCGCTTCACGCCGACCGACTGGACGCCTTCCGTGCCCGATCCCTCCCACGCCGCCACCTGGCGCTTCGCCCTGCCGCACACGGCGGCCGCCGTACCGCTGGCGCGTGCGCTGATCCGGAACACCCTGGCCGACATCGGGGCGCCCGTGGACGGCGACACGGCGGAGCTGCTGACGGCCGAGCTGGTGGCCAACGCGGTGCGGCACACGACCGGCGACGAGCCGATAGAGCTGGTGGTGGAGCTGGTGCCGACCGGGGGCTGGCAGGTCGAGGTGCACGACCAGGACCCGAATCCGCCCGGCGGGCTGGACTCGCTGGGGCGTCCCGAGGGGCCCAAAAGACCCGACGGCCTCGCCGAGGGCGGACGCGGTCTGCTGCTGATCCGGACCCTCAGCGCGGACGCGGGCTACCGGCCGACCCCCTACGGCAAGGCCGTCTGGTTCGTCCTCCCGCCGACGGAGGGCTGAGGGCCGCCCACCGACGGCCGAGGGCCGCCCGTCGAGCGCTACCGGGCGCCGAGCGTCGCGACCAGCACCGCCTTGATCGTGTGCATCCGGTTCTCCGCCTCGTCGAAGACGACGGAGTGCTCGGACTCGAAGACCTCGTCGGTGACCTCCAGCTCGGTCAGCCCGTGCCGCTCGTGGATCTCCCGGCCGACGTCGGTGCCCAGGTCGTGGAAGGCCGGCAGGCAGTGCAGGAACTTCACGGCGTCGTTGCCCGTGGCGCGCAGCACATCCATCGTCACCGCGTACGGCCCGAGCAGCGCTATCCGCTCGTCCCAGACCTCCTTGGGCTCGCCCATGGACACCCACACATCGGTGGCGACGAAGTCCGCGCCGCGCACGCCCTCCTCGACGTTCTCGGTGAGCGAGATGCGGGCGCCGGAGGCGGTGGCGAGCTGCCGGGCCAGCTCCACGATGGTGTTGTCGGGCCACAGCAGGCTGGGGGCGACGATGCGGACGTCCATGCCCAGCAGGGCGCCGGTGACGAGGTAGGAGTTGCCCATGTTGTACCGGGCATCGCCGAGGTACGCGTAGGCGACCCGCTCCAGCGGCTTGTCGCTGTGCTCGGTCATGGTCAGCACGTCGGCGAGCATCTGGGTGGGGTGCCACTCGTCGGTGAGGCCGTTGTACACGGGCACCCCGGCGTGGGCGGCGAGCTCCTCGACGACGCCCTGGCCATGGCCCCGGTACTCGATCGCGTCGTACATCCGGCCGAGCACCCGCGCGGTGTCCCGCACCGACTCCTTGTGACCGATCTGGGAGCCGACCGGATCGAGGTAGGTCGTCGAGGCGCCCTGGTCGGCGGCCGCGACCTCGAAGGCGCAGCGGGTGCGGGTGGAGGTCTTCTCGAAGATCAGGGCGATGTTCCGGCCCCGCAGCCGCCGCTCCTCGGCCCCCGCGCGCTTGGCCGCCTTCAGCTCGGCGGCCAGTTCGATCAGGCGGCGGAACTCGTCGGCGGTGAAGTCCAGCTCCTTGAGGAAGTGGCGGCCGGTGAGGTCAATCGCCATAAGGGGGGCTCCTAGGTCACGGCGAACACGTGGCGGATCTGCGGCTACGGCGGGGGTGCCGCGGCCCGGAACCATGGAAGCATATACGATGCTCTGCATATATGCGGAGACGGGTGGGTGAATCCTGGCCTGACGGCTCGAGCGCGAATACTGGCCTTACGGCTTCAGGGCGACTACTGGCCTTACGGCTTCAGGGCGACTACTGGCCCTGCGGTTCGAGGGCGAAACTTCGGCCCTACGGCTCCACCGGGTCCCGCTCGACCGGACAGCTCATGCACCGCGGCCCACCCCGGCCCCGGCCCAACTCGCTGCCCGGGATGTCGATGACCTCGATCCCGCACTTGCGCAGATGGGTGTTGGTCGTCGCGTTCCGCTCGTAGGCGACCACCACGCCCGGCTCGACCGCGAGCACATTGCAGCCGTCGTCCCACTGCTCGCGCTCGGCCGCGTGAACGTCCTGGGTGGCGGTGAGCACGCGGATGGAGTCCAGGCCGAGGGCCGCGGCTATCGCGCGGTGCATATGCTCCGGCGGATGGTCGGTGACCTTGAGGTCCTGGCTGCCCGCGCCCGGCTCGATGGTGTACGAGCGGAGCATCCCCAGCCCCGCGTACTGGGTGAAGGTGTCCCCGTCCACCATGGTCATCACGGTGTCCAGGTGCATGAAGGCCCGCCCCTTGGGCATGTCGAGCGCCACGATCGTCCGGGCCGAACCGGCCTCGAAGAGCCGGTGGGCGATCATCTCCACCGCCTGCGGGGTGGTCCGCTCGCTCATCCCGATCAGCACCGCGCCCTTGCCGAGCACCAGCACATCGCCGCCCTCGATGGTGGACGGGTACGCGGCCTGGCCCTCCGACCAGACGTGGAAGTCCTCCTTCGCGAAGAGCGGGTGATGGCGGTAGACGGCCTCGTAGTGCACCGTCTCGTGCCAGCGGGCGGGCCAGCGCATCGCGTTGATCGACACCCCGTCGTACACCCACGCGGAGGCGTCCCGGGTGAAGAGGTGGTTCGGCAGCGGATTGACCAGGAAGTCATCGGGTTCCATGGCGTGGAAGCGGACGGAGACCGGCTCCGGGTACCGCTCCAGATACTCCCGCTTGGTCATGCCGCCGATCAGCGCCTCGGTCAGCTCCGGAGCGGTCAGCTCGTCGAAGGCGGCGCGCAGGTGGTCGGTGGCCAGCGGCCCGTACTCCTTCTCGTCGAAGACCCGGTCCAGCACCAGCGCCCGCGCGTCCGGCAGGCTCAGGCTCTCGGTGAGCAGGTCCCCGAAGAGATGCACCGCGACCCCGCGGTCCCGCAGCACGTCGGCGAAGCCGTCGTGCTCCTGGCGGGCGCGGCGCACCCACAGGACGTCGTCGAAGAGCAGGGCGTCCTTGTTGGTGGGGGTGAGCCGCTTGAGCTCCAGGTCGGGGCGGTGCAGTATGACGCGGCGCAGCCGCCCGGCCTCGGAGTCGACATGGAATCCCATGCCCCCATCTTCGCCGCTCGCGGCCTCTTGTGAACGCTCCACGACACGGATCTCTCGGTCTCTCGCGCCGGTCGCCTTCGGCGGGGTGGGGAAACGCGCGCGCCGTAGGGCGGCGCCACCTCGGCCCGCCACGGGCGGAGAGCGGGCGCCGACCGGTCCCCGTTGGTTCCGCCGCGGGGCGGAAGAGCCGCCAGGCGCCCGGTGGGCAGGGAAGCGGAAGCGGCCGCCCGGCGGAGGCAGGGTCCGTGTCGGCCCCGGCCGGGGAGAACGCGCGCCGTATGGGAGGCGCCACCGCGTCCGCCACGGGCGGTTAGCTGGCGCCGGTCGGTCCCCATCGGTTCCGCCACGGGCCCGGATAGCCGCCACGCCGCACGGCGGGAAAGCCGCCAGGGGCCCGGTGGGCGGGAAGCGGGAAAGGGGCCCAACGGCCTCCCCGGCCGGGACGGGGTCCGTGTCGGCCCCGGCGAGGGCGCGCGCCGTTTGGCGCCGGTCCGTCCCCGTTGGTTCCGCCGCGCGGCGGAAGGGCCGCCACGCCGCGGGGCGGGAGAGCCGCCAGTGGTCCGGTGAGCCGGGCGGCGAGGATGCGCGCGCCGCGCGGAGGCGCCACGCGGGCGGTCCGCGGGCGGGAAGCAAGCGTCCGGTCGACCACCATCGTTCCGCCGCGACGCGGGAGGCCGCCAGCAGCCCGGTGCGCCGGGTGGCGGGAATACGCGCGCCACGCGGGAAGCGCCGTCGCGGCCCACCGGCCGGCCCCGGGCGGGGGCGGGGCCCGTATCAGCCCCAGCAGGGGCGGAGCTCGTGTCAGCCCTGGCGGGGGCTCGAGTCGGTCCCGGCGGGGGTCCGGGTCGGTCCCGGCGGGGGCCCGGGTCGGTCCCGGCGGGGGCCCGGGTCGGTCCCGGCGGGTCGGGGGCCGGGTCCGGGTCGGGCGGCTAGCGTGCCGCGATTACCACGATCAGCACCAGCGCCACCGCGATGAACCCCAGCAGCGCGGAGACCCACAGCTGGCCGGGCTTCAGGTCGATACGGCTGCCGTCCTCGGCGCTCCCGCGCCGTCGGCGGCGCCGTGTCGCGCGCCGGGCGGCGTCGGCCGCCGCCTGCTGGTGCTCCCGGCACTCCTCGGCCACGCCGCCGAACAGCGCCTTCCAGCCCTTCTCGCCGAACCCCGTGCTCTGCCGGGTGCCGACGATCCGGCGCACCACCTCGCGGCCCGCGCCGTCCCCGGCCGTCCACAGGCCGGGCAGGACGCACGCCATCAGCTCCGGCACCGCGCCGCGCCGCGCGTACGGGCGGACCAGCCCCTCGTACAGCATCAGCGCGTTGCGCACCCGCAGCCTGCGGTCGGGGTCCGGGGCCGGTCCGCCCGCGCCGCCCGGGGCGTGGTGCGGCGGGTCGAGGTAGAGCTGGGCGAGCAGCACCTTCTCGCAGATCGCGTCCGCCAGCTCCGGTCCGCGCTCGGGCGCGCGGCGCACCAGCTCGACCACGACGCGGGTGGCCCGCTCGGCGGGCAGCCCCTCGTCGAGGGCGCTCAGCAGCAGGCCGTCGTCGGCCTCCCGCAGCGCCGCGGACAGGGCGTCCCCGCCGTGGCGCAGCGCCTCGCGCAGCATCCGCGCCCCGGTGACCGAGATCCGGCGCGCCCCCGCGCGCGCCGGCCGCTCCTGGGCGTGGTCGTGTGTGGTGTCCCGTGTGGTCTCCGTACCCGTCGGGTCCTCTGTCTCTTTCACCATCGACGTCTCTCTCCTCACAGCGCCTCCAGCACCTCCCGTATCCGCGTGGCCGCCCCGGCGTCGAGCGGCTCGTCGCCGTCCTGTGCCAGCCGGGGCAGGAAGTCGCACAACACGGCCAGCTGCCGCTCGTCCCCCACCGCCCGCCGGATCCAGCCGACCAGCGCGTCCTCGGCCGCACCGGCGGATCTGGCCCAGGTCAGCGCGGCCCGCAGCAGTTCGGCCAGCCGTGGCCCGCACCCCGGATGGGCCGCGAGCAGCGCCGTGGCCAGCGGCCAGGCGGCGTACGGCTCCAGCTCCGGCACCTCGCCCAGCCCCCACAGATGGGAGGTGCGGGTGGTGACCGCGCGCAACGTCGCGAGCAGCGCCAGGTCCCGGCGGGCCCGCCGGGTGTCGCGCAGCCAGTGGGTGAGCGCGGCCAGCACGGTCTCCGGCTCGGCCCCGGCCAGCAGCCGCACCACGCTGTGGGAGGTGGTGCGGCCGTCGTCGGCGCGGGCGAGCCGGCCGAGTTCCTCCAGGGACGCCGCGACCGAGCCCGCGGCGAGGCCGTAGCCGTGGGCGAGCGCGGCGGTCTCGCGCTCCCGTTCGTCGTCGCCGCGCGCCCAGTCGTGCAGCAGCCCGTTCACGGCGGGGCGCACCTCCGGGGCGCGGGACGCCTCGGCGAGCGCGGTGGCCGCGGCCATCCGCTGCACCGGGCTGTCGGTGCGGCCCAGCGGCAGCGCCAGCTCGACCAGGCCGTAGAGGTAGTCGCGGGCGCACAGCACGCCCGCGGCGACCGCCGCGCGCACCCACACCTGGGGGCGCGGGTCGTCGCACAGCGCGCGCAGCCAACGGGCCATCGGGCCGCGGAGGTTGTGGTGGGCGTCCCAGGACTCGTGGAGCACGGCGGGCGCCAGCCGCCGCCCCTCGAACCACACCGCGCGCACGGGCACCGAGGCGTCCCCGAGGTCCTCCACCCCCTCGCCGTGGACCGCGCGCGCCGTGGCGAGGCAGGCCCCGGGGCGGGCGGAGAACAGCGGGCGGCCGGGCGCGTACTGCGGATCGAGCGTGACGGCCAGTTCCCAGGCCAGCAGCTCGGCGGCCTCCGCCACGAGGCTGTGCGCCGAGCCGTCGAAGACGGCGAGCGCGATCCGCAGCGCGGCGGCGCGCAGCGCGGGCAGGGCGGCGGGCAGGGTGCCGGGGTGCCCGGCCTCCAGGAACCACTCCCGGGCCTGGTGCGGGGCGAACGACCGGCAGTGCTCCAGCAGCCGCTCGTCGGACAGCCGGCCCTCGGCGTGCGCGGCCAGATGCCCGGCCAGCCGGGCGGCCTCGCCGGGCCGTGGCTCGTCCAGGCCGAGCGCCTCGGCCAGCTCGGGGCGCCGGGCGGTGGCCCGGGCCGTCTCCAGCAGTCCGGCGGGGCGGTCGGCGAGCAGCTCGGTGAGGTGGCGGTCGAGGACGTCGGCGGCGGCCGGGGACCGGTACGCCACGGCGTGGCGGCGGCCGCGCAGCAGCCGGTCGGCGGCCGGGCCGCCCGCGACCAGCACCACGCAGAACGCCTCGTGCTCGGCGAAGTGGGCGCGCAGCCGCTCCAGCAGGGGCTCGGCCGTCACGTCGGCCTGGTCGGCGGGGAGTTCGAGGAGATAGCCGTGGCCGCGCTCGGTCTTCTCCACGCCGGACGCCCCGTCCGGACCGGCGTATCCGAGCCGGGAGACCCCGCCGCCGGTCAGCTCGGCCAGCTCGGCGAGGAGGGCGAGCCCGGTCCAGGCGCGGCCGGTGCCGGGTTCGCCGCACAGCGCCAGCAGGTGGGTGCGGCGCAGCTGGTCGCGCATCGCGGCATGCCCGGGGACGGCCCGGTGGAGCCGGCGCAGCCGGGCCAACTCCTCGCGCGGCACCGGGCCTTCGGGCAGGGGGTACGGCGCCGGATCGTCGTACGGCCGGGCGGGGCCGCAGCAGACGATGTGCAGATGGGCGCGCGCCTCGCGCGCCGTACGGGCGCCGCCCGGCTGGCCCGCCCCGTCCAGCGGGCCGCCCTGGGGGATGTCCAGCCGTCGTCCCCGCGAGGGTGCCGGGGCGCTCACGCCTTCGGGTGCGCTTGTCTCTTCCGGTGCGCTCATCGCCCGCCTACCTTCATGCCGTGGCCCCCGTCTCATGCCGTGGCCCCCGTCTCGCTATGTGGTGGTGACGGGGTGCCGGTGAATGCCGGAAGCGGGCGGCGGGGCTCGTCCCCCGGCCCACCCCGCCGCCCTTCTCCGGTGCGGGGCGCTCGGGCCCTGTCCGGCAGACCCGCACCGGACAGCGGCCGGGCCGTGCGCACCCCCGTCGCCCACGGTCCCGCGCCCTGTGCCAACTCCAGGGTCGCCGGGGAACGGCGGGACGGCTGTAGCCGTTTACACAGTCGCGTCGAAACGCGGGGGAGTGCGCGCCCGCGCTCAATCGCGGGGGCGCGCCGGGATCTGCTCCCCCGTCGCGCGGCCCTCGGCCAGCAGCCGCAGCAGTCCGATGTCCATCACCTCGAAGCGGCGCGATGCGGTCCGGACCACGCCCTGGCCGCGCAGCAGCCGCAGCGCCTTGGCGACCGCCTCCCGGGTCGAGCCCACCGCGGCCGCGATGTCGTGCTGGGGCATCTGGAGATCGATGGTGATGGTGCCGTCGGCGCCGGGGTGGCCGGTGCGCTCGGCGAGTTCCACGAGCCGGGCCGCCAGCCGCTGGAGCACCTTCTCGGAGGCGAGTGACCGCCGCTCCCCGTCGGAGCTGCGCAGCCGGGAGCTGAACTGACGCATGATCAGTACGGTCGCGACGGGACGCGCGGCCAGATACGCCCGGAACCGGTCGCCGGAGACCACCACCGCCTCCATCCGGCCGAGCGCGGTGACGGTGGCGCTGCGCGAGCCGTGGTCCACGGCGGCCTGGTCGCCCACGACCTCGCCCGCCCCGCGCAGCGCGAGGATCAGCCGCACCCCGCGCTCGGTCTCCACCGAGACGGTGGCCCAGCCGGAGGTGATGGCCACGACGAAGGTCGTACGGTCGTGCTCGCGCAGTACGACCTCACCGGGGGCGTAGTCGCGGGGGGTGCCGAGGGCGAGCAGCGCGCGGCGGTCGTCGGCGGGGAGCGCGTGCAGGAAGGGACGTCCGTCCTCGAAGAGACTCATCCGCCCTCCCCGCTCAGCTCGTCGTCGTCATTGCCTGCGGAGAACCCAGGGACCGCTCAGCACGCTAGGCAGGTGGCACGGGCACGTCAATGGTGCCGTATCGGGTCCGTGCCGGATCCACGGTTCTCGCCGGTGGCGGCAGGAATCTCCGCCGGATCGGTGCGAACGCGCGTGCGCAGGGCGGCGCCCGCGACGGCCGCGAGCGCGGCCGTCACCGCCGTGAAGACCCACCCGGCGCGCAGCGCGTCAAGACCCGGCCGTGCCGCGCCGCCGGTGATCACGACCAACGCCGCGACGCCCAGGGCCGAGCCGCCCTGCCGGGACATCATCAGCACCCCCGAGCCCAGGGAGAGCTGACGGGCCGGAAGCAGTCCGGCGGCCGCGAACATCACCGGCTGGTAGAGCCCCGCGCCCAGCCCGGTGAGCACCAGGCCGGGCATGAACTCCACCGCGTAGTGCCCGCCGTCGCCGCCCGCGAGGAGCAGCCACCACATCGGCCCCGCGGCGAAGCACACCCCGCCCACGATCGCCGTGGTCCGCTCCCCCAGCGCCCGTACGATCCGCCCCGACAGCATCGACACCACCAGGACGGTGAGCGGCCAGGGCGTGACGGCGAGGCCCGCCCCGGCCGGGGACCAGCCCCACACCCCGGTGAACAGCCACGTCGCGGCGAGGAGCGCGGAGGCGTAGGCGAGGAAGTAACTGAGCAGACCGAGCGCGGCGGAGGTGAAGGCGCGGGTCCGGAACAGCGCCGGGTCCACCACCGGATCCGGGTGGCGGCGTACGTGCGCCACGGCCAGCGCGCCCAGGACCAGGCCGGCGGCGAGGAAGCCGAGGGTGGCCGGGGCGCCGTAGCCCCAGTCGGCGGCCTCGACACAGGCGGTGGTGACGGACCCGGTGCCGAGGAGGACCAGCAGCGTGCCCAGCGGATCGAGGCGGCGGCGGTCACCGCGGACGGGCCCGGTGCGCGGCAGCAGCCGCAGCCCGGCCAGCCAGGCCACCAGCACCACGGGCGGGTTGATGAGGAAGATCCAGCGCCAGTCGGAGGCGGCCAGCAGACCGCCCGCCACCGGCCCCGAGCTCGCCGCGACCGCGCTCACCGCCGTCCAGACGCCGACGGCCGTGGCCCGTTCGCGCGGCGGGAAGGCGGGCAGGGCGAGCGAGAGGGAGGTGGGCACCAGAACGGCCGCCGCCACGCCCTGCACGACGCGCGCCGCGATCAGCGTGCCGAGCCCGGGGGCGGCGCCGCAGGCGAGGGAGGCGAGCCCGAACAGCGCGATGCCGGTCAGGAACGAGCGTCGCCCGCCGATCGCGTCGGCCAGCCGCCCGGCCGGGACGAGCAGCGCCGCGAGCACGATGGTGTATGCGTTGAGCACCCAGGACAGCTCGGCGGTGGACGCCGAGCGGAAGTCCGCGCCGATCGCGGGGAAGGCGACATTGACCGCGATCATGTCGAGCACGGCGAGGAACTGGGCCGCCGACGCGACGGCGAGGACCAGCCAGCGGCGGCGGCCGGGGGCCGCGTCGGGCGCGGCAGCCGCGTCGGGCGCGGCGGGCGTATCGGCCGCGTCGGCCGCGTCGGAGGTGGGTGTGCCAGGGGCCGGATCGAGGGCGGGGGCCGCGTCGGGGGCGGGCACACCGCTCCCCTGGGCCTTCGGGGAAGGGGTCGTCATGCCCCTCCAGCATCGTCCCCGGGGCACGGCACAACGAGTGGCAGGAGTGACAGCATGCGCTACATTTCTGCCATGCGGTCCATAGCCCTCGCCGTCACCCCGGGCATGCCGATCTTCGATCTGGCGGTGCCCTGCCATGTCTTCGGCTCCGATCGCCCCGGCCTCCCCGACCCCTGGTACGAGCTGCGGGTCTGTGCGATCGGGCCGGGTGGCGAGGGGGCCGGTGCACCGGTCGCCGCCCGCTCGTGGTTCGCCGCCCACACCCCGTACGGCACCGAGGAGCTGATCACGGCGGACACGGTGATCGTCCCGGCCTCGGCCGATGTGCGCGGCGATCCGCCCCAGGAGCTGATCGACGCGCTGCGCGAGGCCCATCGGCGCGGCGCCCGCATCGTGTCGCTGTGCTCGGGCGCGTTCACCCTCGCCGCGACCGGACTGCTCGACGGCCGTACGGCGGCCACCCACTGGATGTACGCGGCGCTGTTCGCCGAGCGCTATCCGGCCGTACGGCTCGATCCGTCCGTGCTCTACGTCGACCACGGCGATGTGCTGACCGGGGCGGGGTCCACGGCCTGCATCGACGTCTGTCTGCATCTGGTGCGCGAGGACTACGGCACCGAGGCGGCGAACGCCCTGGCCCGGCAGCTCGTCGCGCCCGCCCACCGGCCGGGCGGCCAGGCCCAGTACATCGAGGCGCCGCTGCCGGAGCGCACCGACGACTCGCTCGCCCCGCTGCTGCACTGGGCCGCCGAGCGGCTGCACGAGCCGCTGACCGTGACCGACCTCGCCCGCCGCGCCCACACCAGCCCGCGCACGCTGGTCCGCCGTTTCCACGCCGCCACGGGCACGACACCGCTGCGCTGGCTCCAGGGCCAGCGGATCGCGCGCGCCCGGGAGCTGCTGGAGGGCGGCGATCTGCCGGTGGACCGGATCGCGGAGCTGTGCGGCCTTGGCACGGCGGCCAACCTGCGCCGCCACTTCACCCGGGCGGTCGGGGTGCCCCCACACGACTACCGCCGCGCCTTCCGCGCCCGGGAGGCGCGGGTCCCCTCGGCCGTCTGACGCGGGGCGCGCCGGGGCCCGGGGCCTGGGGCGCCAGGCCCTACNCGCCTTCCGCGCCCGGGAGGCGCGGGTCCCCTCGGCCGTCTGACGCGGGGCGCGCCGGGGCCCGGGGCCTGGGGCGCCAGGCCCTACGGGTGTCCGACGGTACGCGTACGCCTGCGGCGGGCTGTTCCCCTCCCCGCCCCTTCCCGGCAGTATCGATATGCGGCTCCGCCGCGTGGGGGGCTCCGCCCCAGACCCCGGGTCCAGGGGCGAAGCCCTTGGTATCGGGAAGGGGCGGGGAGGGGAGCCTTGGGTTCTAGGAGTCGTTGCAACACCCCAGTTCAGGGGATGCAATGGACTTCGAGATCCGTAAGGACCGGACGAAGCCTCAGGGGCGGAAGAAGCTCACCCGGGAGCGGGAGGCATACTCCCGGCTCATGCAGCAGGGCGTGAGCAACCGGGAAGCGTGCCGGATCGTCGGGATCGACGAGCGGACCGGCCAGAAATGGCGCAACGGGCGTCACGCATACGGGAACCGGAAGGCGCTGCCACCGATAGACGTGGTGGCAGCGCCTTCCGGGCCGTCCCGGTACCTGCGCGAGACGGACCGCATCCACATCGCCGACCGGCTCCGGGAGAAGGCCACGATCCGTGTGATCGCTGCTGAACTGGGCCGCAGTCCGTCCACGGTCAGCCGGGAAGTCCGCCGCAACCGCACCATGGGCACGCGCGGCCAGTGGCACTACCGGCCGCACGCCGCCCAGGCCCGAGCCGATGCCCGCCGCCCCCGCCCCAAGCCCCGCAAGATCAGCCAGACCCCCGAGCTGCGTGATGAGGTCCAGGGGATGCTGGAGGAGAAGTGGAGCCCGGAACAGATATGCCACGCTCTGCGGGCAAGGTTTCCCGACCGGCCGGAGATGCACGTGGTCCACGAGACCGTCTACCAGGCCCTCTATGTCCAGGGCAGGGGCCAATTGCGGCGCGAGCTGGCCGGCGCCCTGCGCTGCGGACGCGCCCGCCGCAGGCCCCAGCGGCAGGCCAACCGCCGTCGGCCACGCTTCACCACACCCATGGTGATGATCAGCGAACGCCCCGCCGAGGCCGCGGACCGGGCCGTCCCCGGCCACTGGGAGGGCGACCTGATCATCGGCAAGGACGGGAAGTCCGCGATCGGCACCCTGGTCGAACGCGCCACCCGCTACGTGATGCTCCTGCACCTGCCCGGCGATCACAGCGCCGAAGCCGTCCTGGGAGCCCTGACCGCCACCGTCCAGACGCTGCCCGCCCAGCTGATGCGGTCCCTGACCTGGGACCAGGGCAGCGAGATGGCCCGCCACGGCGAGTTCACGCTCACCACGGACATCCCGGTCTACTTCTGCGATCCCGCCAGCCCCTGGCAACGCGGCTCGAACGAAAACACCAACGGCCTGCTGCGGCAGTACTTTCCCAAGGGCACCGACCTGTCCCACCACAGCTCCGAACACCTCATCGCCGTCGCCGACCAGCTCAACCGCCGCCCACGCAAAACGCTCGGCTGGGAAACCCCAGCCCAGCGCCTGCATAAACTGCTCACGGCCTAGACAACCGACCACGTGTTGCAACGACCGCTAGAAACCGCCAAAGATTCCTGAACCGTCGCCGCTACAGCCGTGGGTCCACCGGCTCCGACTCCAGCGCGAGCACCGCGAAGACCGCCTCGTGAACGCGCCACAGGGGTTCGCCCTCCGCCAGTCGGTCGAGCGCCTCCAGACCGAGCGCGTACTCGCGCAGGGCGAGTGAGCGCTTGTGGCCCAGGTGTCGCTCGCGCAGCCGGGAAAGGTTCTCCGGGCGGGTGTACTCCGGGCCGTAGATGATGCGCAGATACTCGCGGCCGCGGCACTTCACGCCCGGCTGGACCAGCCTGCCGTCGCCCTTGCGGACGAAGCCCTGGAGCGGCTTGACCACCATGCCCTCGCCGCCCGCGGCCGTCAGGTCCAGCCACCACCGCACCCCCTCGGCGACCGACGCCTCGTCCTCGGTGTCGACGACCAGCCGGCGGGTGGGGGCCAGCAGCCGGGCGCCGTCGGCAGCCGGCTTCTCCGCCTCGACCATCCGGTCGATCAGGGCGAGCTGCTGATCGTGCGGAAGCGCGGTGGCGAGGTTGCGGCCCTGGACGGCCAGGATCTGGAACGGTGCCATCCGGATACCGTCCAGCCCGTCGACCGGCCAGCAGTAGCGCCGGTAGGCATCGGTGAACGCGGCCGCGTCCGAGGCCCGTTCACGCTGCTTGCCGAGCAGCGCGGACACCTCGACGCCGCGTGCCTCCGCGCCCTCCAGCGCCGCGAGGACCCCGGGGAAGACGGCGCGCGAGGCGGCGCCCACCGCCGCGTACTGGTGGCGCAGCAGCCCCTCGGCCTTGAGCGACCACGGCATCAACTCGGCGTCCAGCAGCAGCCAGTCGGTGTCCAGCTCCCGCCACAGCCCGGCGCGGTCGAGGCAGCTGCTCAGCCCGCGCAGCACCGTCTCCGTGAGCCGGGCGTCGTCGAAGAACGGCCGTCCGGTACGGGTGTGGATGGCGCCGCAGACGCCGTCCGGCGCGCCGAAGCGCTCCCGCGCGATGTCCGCGTCACGGCACACCAGCGCCACCGCGCGCGAGCCCATGTGCTTCTCCTCGCAGATCACCTGGCGCACCCCGTCCGCGCGGTAGGCGGCGAACGCCTCCGCCGGGTGCTCGAGGAAGCCGCCGTCGGCGGCTCCGCCGCCGGTCCCCTCCTTGGAGGTGGCGGTCGGCGCCATGGTGGGTGGCAGATAGCCGAGCAGCCGGGGGTCGACCGCGAACCGGCTCATGACCTCCAGCGCCGCCGCCGCGTTCTCCTCCTTGACCGCGATCCGGCCCATGTGGCGGGTCTCGACGATCCGGCGGCCGCGTACGTCGGCCAGGTCCAGCGGACGCCCGTCGGTGCCTCCGGGGGCCTCGGTGGTGAGCGGTTTGACCGGCTCGTACCAGACCCGCTCGGCCGGGACGTCCACCAGCTCGCGCTCCGGCCAGCGCAGCGCGGTCATCCGGCCGCCGAAGACACAGCCGGTGTCCAGGCAGATGGTGTTGTTGAGCCAGGAGGCGCGGGGGGTGGGGGTGTGGCCGTAGACGACGGCGGCACGGCCGCGGTAGTCCTCGGCCCACGGATAGCGCACGGGCAGGCCGAACTCATCGGTCTCCCCGGTCGTCTCCCCGTACAGCGCGTGCGAGCGGACCCGGCCGGAGGTACGGCCGTGGTACTTCTCGGGCAGCCCGGCGTGGCACACCACCAGCGCCCCGCCGTCCAGTACGTAGTGGCTGACCAGCGAGTCGATGAAGTCCCGCACCCGGTCGACGAAGGCCGGGTCCGCGGTGTGCTCGCGGTCCAGCTGCTCCACGGTCTCGGCGAGGCCATGGGTGACCCGGACCTTGCGGCCCCTGAGATAGCGGCCGAGCTTGTTCTCGTGGTTGCCGGGCACGCACAGGGCCGCGCCGGAGGCGACCATGCCCATCACCAGGCGCAGCACCCCGGGGGTGTCGGGGCCACGGTCGACGAGGTCGCCGACGAAGACCGCCGTACGGCCCTCGGGGTGGGCGGCGTCGACCGGGCGGCCGAGGTCGTCGCGGCGCAGGGCGTAGCCCAGCTTGCCGAGCAGGGTCTCCAACTCGGAGCGGCAGCCGTGGATGTCGCCGATGATGTCGAACGGGCCGGTGAGATGGCGCAGATCGTTGTAGCGGCGCTCGGTGGCGACCTCCGCGGCATCGACCTCCTCGACACCGCGCAGCACGTGCACCTTGCGGAACCCCTCCCGCTCCAGGGACTTCAGCGAGCGGCGCAGCTCACGGCGCTGGCGGGGGATGACATGGCCGGGCATTCCGGCGCGGTCGGGGCGCTGGGCGTTGCGCCGGGCGCACTCGCCCTCGGGGACGTCGAGGACGATGGCCACGGGCAGGACGTCATGCTCGCGCGCGAGCCGGATCAGGCTGCGGCGGGACTCGCTGCGGACGTTGGTGGCGTCGACGACGGTCAGCCGTCCGGCGGCAAGCCGCTTGCCCGCGATGTAGTGGAGCAGGTCGAAGGCGTCGGGGGTGGCGCTCTGGTCGTTCTCGTCGTCGGCGACCAGCCCGCGGCAGACGTCGGAGGAGACGACCTGGGTGGGCAGGAAGTGGCGCCGGGCGAAGGTGGACTTGCCGGAGCCGGTGGTGCCGACGAGCACCACGAGGGACAGGTCGGGCACGCCGATGGTGCGCTTCTCCTCGGTCATGCTGCGGCCTCCTTCGTCGTGGTCGCGGTGGTCGCGGTGGTCGTCGTGGTCTCGGTGGTCGTGTCGGTCGTGTCGGCCGTGTGGTCGCCGCCGATGCGGAAGAGCGCCAGCTGGGTGGGCGGGCCGACCTCGGGGTCCTCGGGGCCGACGGGGCGGAACTCCACCGCGTACCCGTGCCGTTCGGCGACCTTCCCCGCCCAGGCCCGGAACTCCTCGCGCGTCCACTCGAAGCGGTGGTCGCCGTGGCGCATCCGCCCGGCGGGCAAGGTCTCCCAGCGCACGTTGTACTCCACGTTGGGCGTGGTCACCACGACGGCCTGGGGCCGGGCGGCGCCGAACACCACATGCTCCAGGGCGGGCAGCCGGGGCGGATCCACATGCTCGATCACCTCGCTGAGCACCGCCGCGTCATATCCGGCGAGCCGGGAGTCGGTGTAGGTGAGCGCGCCCTGGGTCAGCTTCAGCCGGGCCGACTGCCGCTCGGCCGCGCCCGTGTCGAAGCCGGGGCGGTCCAGCCGCAGCCTCCGCGCCGCCTCGTTGAGCGCGCGCATCGACACATCGACGCCCACGATCTCGGTGAACCGCGCATCCTTCAGCAGCGCGCCCAGCAACTGCCCCTGACCGCAGCCCAGATCGAGCACCCGGGCCGCCCCGACCCCGCGCAGGGCGTCGAGTATCGCCTCCCGCCGCCGGACCGCCAGGGGCACCGGCCGCTGCTCGGAACCCTCCTCGCTCTCGTCCTCCTCCATCAGCTCGGCCGCCGCCGGTTCGCCGACGGCGTTGTCGATCTCCTCCGCCGCGGTGTCGTCGGCCTCGGCGAGCCGCGCCAGCTCCAGCCGCTCCAGCGCGCTGCGCGTCAGCGACCAGCGCCGGGCCAGATAGCGGTTGGTGATCAACCGCTGCTCGGGGTGGCTCTCCAGCCAGCCCTCTCCGGAGCGCAACAGCTTGTCGACCTCGTCCGGGGCGACCCAGTAGTGCTTGGCGTCGTCGAGCACGGGCAGCAGCACATACAGATGGCGCAGGGCGTCGGCCAGCCGCAGCTCGCCCTCCAGCACCAGCCGTACGTACCGCGAGTCACCCCATGCCGGGAACTCCTCGTCCAGCGCCACCGGCTCGGCCGTCACCGCCCAGCCCAGCGGCGCGAAGAGCCGCTCGACCAGGGCGGCGCCTCCGCGCGCGGGCAGCGCGGGCACCTCGATCCGCAGGGGCAGCGCCCGCTCCGGCAGCTCGGGCCGGGCCTTGCACTGGCCCCGCAGCGCGCTGGAGAAGACGGCGCTCAGCGCGACCGCCAGCAGGGAGGAGGCGGCGTACGGGCGGTCGTTGACGTAACTCGCGAGCGCGGAGTCGGGGGCGCCGCCCCGGCCCTTGCCGCGGCCCCGCCGCACCAGCGCCACGGGGTCCACTTCCAACAGCAGTGCCGCGGTGCAGCGTTCGGCGGTCGCCTCGGGGTAGAGGACGTGCGCGGTGCCGTAGGAGGTCGAGAACCGCTGCGCCTTGTCGGGATGCTTGTGCAGCAGAAACCCGAGGTCGGTCGCGGGGCGCTCGGCGGTGCCGGTGGTAGTTATCGTCAAGAACACCCGTCCGAGTATCGCCCGGCGGTCCTCCCTCACCTAATGGTTTCTCACCACGGCCGCCAGCTCCGCGATCCGCTCCGGGCCCACCCGGCAGCAGCCGCCGATGAGCCGTGCCCCCGCATCCCGCCATGCCTTCACCCGCCCCGGGTCGAAGGTCGCCCGGCCGCGCCAGCTCCGTGCCGTGGCATCCCACTCCTCTCCGCTGTTCGGATAGACCACCACCGGCTTGCCGGTGATGTCGGCCGCCATCTCCACGGCCCGGTCGGCGTCGTCCGGCTCACAGCAGTTGACGCCGACGGCGATCACCTGGTCGACCCCCGCGGCCAGGGCGAACGCCTCCCTCAGCGGCTGCCCGGCCCGGGTGGTCTCCCCCGCGATGCTGTAGGAGAGCCATACCGGCACCCCGCATCCCTCGACGGCGCTCAGCAGCGCCGCGGCCTCATCCGCGTCCGGCACCGTCTCCAGCGCCAGCGCGTCGGGGCCGGCCGCGGCCAGGGCCTCGATCCTCGGCCGGTGGAAGCGCGCCAGCTCGGCCACGCTCAGCCCGTACCGCCCGCGGTACTCGCTGCCGTCCGCCAGCATCGCCCCGTACGGGCCGACGGAGGCGGCGACCCACACCGGCTCCGCGCCCGGCTCGCCCGCGCCCCACTCGCCCACGGCCCGCTCGCCCTCAGCCGTCCGCTCGGCGGCCGCCCGCTCGGCCCCCGCGCGCGCCAGCTCGACGCTGCGCCGCAGCAGCGCCGTGGCCTCCTCGTGGCCCACGCCCCGGTGGGCGAACCCCTCGTAGGTGGCCTGATAGCTGCCGGTGATGAGCACCCGGGCGCCCGCCCGGGCGTAGGCGGTGTGGGCCGCCTCGAGCTGCCCCGGGTCGTCGGCCAGCAGCCGGGCCGACCACAGCTCGTCGGAGAGATCGCAGCCCTGTGCCTCCAGCTGGTTGGAAAGACCGCCGTCGAGGACGAGCGGTCCGCGCTCCAGCGCGGCGGCCAGGGAGGTGGAGATTACGGACATCACGGGTGCTCCTGGTGGTGCGCTCAGCCCAGCTGGGCCTGGACCTGCGAGGAAATCAGCTCCAGGTGGTCGAGGTCGTTCAGGTCCAGCATCTGGAGGTAGAGCCGGGAGGCGCCCGCCTCCGCATAGCGGCCGATCTTCTCGACCACCTCGGCCGGGGAGCCCGCCAGACCGTTCTCCTTCAGCTCCTCGACCTCCCGGCCGATCGCCGCGGCCCGCCGGGCGACCTCGGCGTCGTCCTTGCCCACGCACACCACGAGCGCGTTGGAGTACACCAGGTCGTCGCCCTTGCGGCCGACGGCCTCGGCCGCCTCCCGCACCCGGCCGAACTGGCGCTCGCTGTCCTCGGGCGAGGCGAACGGCATATTGAACTCGTCCGCGTACCGCGCGGCCAGCCGCGGGGTGCGGGTGGCCCCCTGGCCGCCGATCAGCACCGGCACCTTGCTCTGCGCGGGCTTGGGCAGCCCCGGGGAGTCCACCAGCTGGTAGTGGGCACCGTCATGGCCGAAGGTCTCGCCGACCGGGGTCTGCCACAGCCCTGTGACGATGGCCAGCTGCTCCTCCAGCCGGGCGAACTTCTCCTTGGGGAAGGGGATCCCATAGGCCCGGTGCTCCTCCTCGAACCAGCCCGCGCCCAGGCCCAGCTCGACTCGCCCACCCGACATCTGGTCGACCTGCGCGACCTGGATCGCCAGCACACCGGGCAGCCGGAAGGTGGCGGCGGTCATCAGGGTGCCCAGCCGGATCCGCCGGGTCTCGCGGGCCAGCCCGGCCAGGGTGATCCAGGCGTCGGTGGGGCCGGGGAGGCCATCCACGTCTCCCATGTGGAGGTAGTGGTCGGACCGGAAGAAGGCGTCGAATCCGAGGTCCTCGGTGGCCTTGGCGACGGTGAGCAGCGTGTCGTAGGTCGCCCCCTGCTGGGGCTCGGTGAAGATGCGAAGATCCATGACCCCCATCCTGCCTCCTCACGCGGCACCACCCCACTCCCCACCCCACTCGCGGAAGGTGAGGTGCCTGAGCATGCCGTGCACCCGGTCCCGGGCCTCGTCCGCCGCGTCGATCGCCTCCACGCACTGCCAGTACAGCGCCTCCTCCTCGGTATTGGAGGCGACCCCGACCAGCGCGAAGCCCGCCTCCGCCAACAGCTCCCCCAGCGCCAGCAGCACACCCCTCGGGTCGCGCACCTCCGAGAGCTGGGCGGCCCGTAAACCGCCGCCGCGCAGCGTGGGGTGGTGCAGCGCTGGGCGGAACAGGGCGCCGCGCGCCCGCCCGCCCGCCTCGCACAGACCGCGCGCCTCCGCTCGCGCGGCCGCCGGGCCGCTCACCACGAAATATCCGCCGACCGCTTCGGCCAGCGCTTGAACCTGCCAGGCTTCGGCCACGATGTCGTGCACGCTCCCGGCCTTCGCCAGGGCGTGCCGGGTGACACCGATCAGCCGCATCGCGTCCATTCCCCGCACCCCTCTCAACGGACTTTCGAGCCCGTCACTCCTCCACTACCCAGAGTGATGACTAACAGGCCGAAAAGCTAGGGGAATTCAGGAATCTGTTGACAACAGTTGCGATGTGGATAACTTCTTCACTACGGAGAGTGACGAATCAAGGGGTCGGGGCCCGGCGAGACACCGGAGATCACGGTTCACCGCCACGGCCCCCGTTCACCGCCATAGCCCCCTGTTCACCGCGAGATCACCCATTCACCGCCAAAGCCCCCGTTCGCGATCAGCCCCCGTTCGCGATCAGCCCTCGTTCGCGGTCAACCCGCGTTCGCGGTCAACCCCGTCAGCGCCGCGCCCCGCACCCGTACGCGCCCCGCCCCCGTACGCCGTCACCGCGCCCCGTTCACCGGAAACCGCACCTCGTTCCGGTCGATCTTCGCCGAGAGCGCCGCGAGCGCGTCGATCCCCAGCACCTCGCAGAACTGGAGCAGATACGCCAGCACATCCGCGACCTCGTCCTCGACCCGGGCCGCCTTCCCCTCGTCCTCCATCACCCGCACCGACTGCTCAGGCGTCAGCCACTGGAAGATCTCCACCAGCTCCGACGCCTCGACGCTCAGCGCCGCCGCGAGGTTCTTGGGGGTGTGGTACCGCTGCCAGTCGCGCGCCGCCGCGAAGGCGGCCAGTCTGCGCTGAAGGGCCGCCACATCCAGGCCGTCGGTTCGTCGCTCGCTCTCATGGGACTCGCTCACGCCCCAGGTTTACCACCGTGACGGGGGCGTCCCCGACCGCCCCCGTCACGTCCCCCACCGTCCCCACGAGCCGGATGTGCCCCCGTGCGCACATCCGGGCCGCCACCCCCAGGAGTTCCCGCGCCTGCCGCCGGTCCAGACACCGGTCGAAACCGTCGGCCAGCACGGTCAGCACCTGCCGCGCGGGGAGCACATCGGCCGCCGGGTCCACGGCCAGCACACCGGGCCCGGTCAGCAGCACCAGCGCCAGCGCGAGATACCGCAGCTCGCCGTCCCCGAGGCGCTCCACGGGCATCGCGCCGAGCTCCCCCTGCTCGACCAGGGCCCGCACCACCCCGTCCGAGCGCCCCTCCGTGACCAGCCCCTCGACCGGCCCGGCGCACCCCGCCCGGACCGCCGCGACCAGCGCCGCGTGCCGCGTACCGCACTCCCGGCTGGTCCGCCGCAGCACCGCCGCCAGGTTCTCGCAGCCGCCGCGCAGCCGCCCGTCCCTCGGCGGCGCCGGCGCCCGCATCCGGTCCGGCCGCGGATCGCAGGGGAAGACCGAGCGCAGCGCGATGACCACCTGCTCGGCGGCGGCCAGCGCGAGCCGCTGCCCCTCCGTCGTGCCCGCGACCCGCAGCGGCAGCAGCGAGGTCGCCAGCCGGTCGTCGGGCAGCGGGGCGCGGGTCACCGCGACCGCGCCCGCCGTGTGCCAGGCGGCCTGGACACAGCGCCGCCCCGGGTCGCGCAGCGCCGTCTCCAGCAGGGTCTCCCCCGCCCCCGTCATCCGCTCGCCCACGATGCGCAGTTCGGGCTCGGCCTGTACGGCGACATCGAGCCGTACGGGCCCGACCGGGCCGTCCACGGTGCAGCCGATGCGGAAGCCGCGCCGCCCCTGCCGGTCCGGCCGCGCCCGGCGCGGGATGTACGCGGCCGGATCGCGGAACACCTCCGCGAGCCGGGCGCCGCCCGCGAGCCGCGCGAGCGCCGCGTACGCCTCCAGCACCCCGGACTTGCCGCTGCCGCTCGGACCGGAGATCAAGGTCAGCGGTCCCAGCCGAAACGCGGCACGGCGGTGGCTCTTGAAGGCCGACAGCCTCAACTCGGAGACGATGGGCCGAAGTTCGGTCCTGGCGGGCAGCAGCCCGGATGCGCTCATGCTCCGGAACATATCTGTGGCACATACCGCCGAACCGTTACTCCTTCCGTATCTTCCTACCATCGGGGGATAGCCGCCGTGGCCGATGATGACCAAGGGACGGCAGATGTTCAGCGCTCGAGGAGTTGAGGACGGTACGGGGGCCCATGGCTGACAGCACGTTCTGGATAGCGGCCCTCACCGGCGGCACCGCCGTCCTGGCCAGCTGGGTCACCAGTCGCGGCAACACCCGTGCCGCCCGGATCCAGGCGGACACCGCGGCGCTCGCCCAGCGCGCGGAGCGGCTGCGCGACAGCAGGCGCACCGCGTATCTCGACCTGATCGAACAGACCCACAGCATCGGCGAGTTGTACTGGGAGGTCGACGCCGTCCGGCGCACCGGCGACGCCGAGCGCCGCACCGCGCTCCTGGACGAGCTGGCCGAGCGCGAACGCGACGAGTACGGCAGGATGCGCCGCTGTGTACGCGTGGTCGAGCTGGAGGGCCCGGCCGCCGCGGCCACCGCGGCGAACGCGCTGCAGAAGGCCACCGGCCCGTTCCACCGCGCGCTGAGCGCGATGCGCTCCGGCGAGCCGGAGGCGGGGCAGCGCTTCCACGCCGCCTTCAGCCCGTTCTGGCAGGCCCTCACGGACTTCGTGGACGCCGCGAAGACGGCCCTCCAGGAGGTCTGACGCTGAGTGCCGGCAAGGCGTAGCAGGGCGTCCTGACAAGGTGTTCCGGGACGTCCCGGCAGGGCATGGCGGACCATCCTGACCAGGCGTTCCGGGGCGTCCTGACGAGGCGTATGGGTGGGTTGTCAGGAAGCGGACGGGTCGGGCGGGAACGCGCCCGCGAGAAGCCGCCGGACGCGTCAATTTTGTCAACTACATGTCAGTCCGGCCCACTTCACGACCCGCCCGCAGCGCGACCCCCGAAACTCGGACGGTGGCCGTCGGCCCGGGACTCGAGGGGCGCCATCAGCACGGATGCCGAGACGCGGACCGCCTCCCTAAACCCTTTGGCGGAGCCCCCCTCACCCCCCAGGCCGATTTCCACGGGGACACGTGGTGTCACCCCGAACGGATGTCCTAGCGTGCCCTCTTACTGGAACCTTAACTCCCTAAGGAGCGTCATGTTCGGGCGAATAGGACGGTTCTCCGTCAACCGTCCATGGCTGATCGTCGCGTTGTGGGTCATCGCGGCGATCGGCCTGGCCATCCTTGCCCCACCGCTGAAGTCCAGCACCGACCAAGCGGACTTCCTGCCGTCGCACTACGAATCGGTGCGGGTGACCAAGCTCCAGGAGCACGCGTTCCCGCAGCAGGAGAGCGCGGCCGCCATCCTGGTCTACCAGCGGTCCGACGGCGGAAAGCTCTCCGAGGCCGACAAGGCCGCCGTCATCAAGGCGACCAAGGGGTTCCAGGACAAGAAGTACAAGACCTTCAAGTCCGTGCTGACCACGCCCGAGGCCGTCTCCAAGGACGGCAGGATGGCGCTGGCCAACATCTATTCGACCAAGAAGGACGCCTACAACGAGGACACCCAGAAGTCGGTCAAGGATCTGCGCGCGGACCGCGACAAACTACTGAAGGGCACCTCGCTGAAGGTCGATGTGACCGGTCCGGCGGCCTCGGCGCTCGACTCCACCGAGTCCTCGGGTGACACCGACGCCATGATCATGATGGCCACCCTGGTCCTGATCATCGTGCTGCTCGGCGCCATCTTCCGCAGTCCGCTCATCGCACTGATGCCCGTGCTGATGATCCTGGTGATGTTCATCATGGCCCAGGGTCTGATCGCCACCGCCAGCGACCTGTTCGGACTCGAGGCCGACAGCAGCGTCTCCGCGATCCTCATCGTGGTGCTGTTCGGCGTCGGCACGGACTACATGCTGTTCCTGCTGTTCCGCTACCGCGAACACCTCCGCCAGGGCCAGGAGCCCAAGGAGGCCCTGATCAAGGCGGTCTCCCGGGTCGGCGAGACCATCGCGTCAGCGGCCGGCGCGGTCATCGTGGCGTTCCTCGCGCTGACGCTGTCGACGATGGGCAGCATGCGCGCCATGGGACCCTCGCTGGCGATCTCCGTCGCGGTGACCCTGGTGGCGGCGCTCACCCTGGTGCCCGCGGTGTTCTCGCTGCTGGGAACGAAGGCGTTCTGGCCGTCCAAGGCGTGGAAGCAGGCTCCCCGCAACCGGCTCGCGGGCGCCACCGGCTCCCTGGTCTCGCGCCGTCCCGGCCTGATCGCCACGGTGTCCGCCTGTGTGCTGGCGGCCCTCGCGGTGGGCGCGCTCGGCTTCAAGGCCGAGTTCGACACCGACAGCTCGCTGCCGAAGGACCTGGAGTCCGTCCAGGCCATGGCACAGCTGCAGAAGAGCTTCTCGGCCGGTGAGTCCGACCCGAGCCTGGTGTACGTCCAGTCCGAGGGCGGCGCCAAGCTGGACGCCGCGGCGCTGGCCGGGTTCCGGAAGAAGCTGGAGGGGGTCGAGGGCGTCGGCGAGGTCTCCCCCGCCGTGCCCAACCCCAAGGGTGACGTGGCCCAGTTCAGCGTCGTGCTGAAGTACCGGCCCGCCTCCGAGAAGGCCATCTCGCTGGTGGCCGGGGAGCTGCGGGACACCGCGCACGACTCCGCGCCCCAGGGCACCGAGGCCCTGGTGGGCGGGACGACCGCGGTGCTGGCCGACATCGAGGACGCGGTCAACCACGACTACCGGCTGGTGTTCCCGGTCGCGGGCGTGGCCATCATGCTGATCCTCGGCCTGCTGCTGCGCAGCGTGGTGGCGCCGCTGTACCTGATGCTCGCCGTGGGCCTCGGCTTCGCCGCGACCCTGGGCTCGACGGTCTGGCTGTTCCAGGACATCAGGGGTGAGAACGGCCTGCTCTTCATGCTGCCGATCGTGGTCTATCTGTTCGTGGTGGCGATCGGCACGGACTACAACATCCTGATGGTGGCCCGATTGCGGGAGGAGGTCGGGAAGGGCAAGTCCCCGGCCGAGGCGGCCCGGCTCGCGGTGGCCCAGTCGGCGCCGACGATCGGTTCGGCCGCCATCATCCTGGCGGGCACCTTCGGTGTGCTGATGCTGGCCAGCAACACCATGCTCCAGCAGATGGGCTTCGCCGTCGCCTTCGGCATCCTGCTCACCGCGTTCATCATGGCGCTGCTGCTGGTGCCGACGGTGACCGCGATGCTCGGCTCCAAGGCGTGGTGGCCCAACCACCGCTTCGACTCCCCCCACTCCTCCGGTGCCTCCGGCCCGGGGCGGGCCGAGGAGACCGACACCGCGGCGACCGTACGGGTGTGATCCGCGGCTCACACGGCCGCCGAAACGCCGCGGTGGCCCTCCGCGACATCGTCGCGGAGGGCCACCGGCGGGGGGCCCGGGCGGATCAGGGACCGACGGCCACCGAGTGCGAAGGGATCGCAACGCGCGGACGGAGAGGTGAGCTGGGCACACCCGCCCCGAAAACGGCGAGAGGGTCCGCAAGACAAAAGGACGTCACCGCTCGAACGGACCTTTAAAACCACGGGTCAGGAGCGCTTGGTCACCGGTTCGAGGATGGCGACGCACTCCACATGATGCGTCACCGGGAAGAGGTCGAAGGCGCGAATGCGGCGCGGGGCGTAGCCCTCCTGGCGGAAGTACTTGAGGTCGCGGGCGAGGGCCGCCGGGTCGCAGGCGACGTAGGCGATGCGGCGGGCGCCCAGGGCCGCGAGGCGGGTCACGGTCTCCTTGCCCGCGCCCGCGCGGGGCGGGTCCAGGACGATCAGGTCGGCCTCGGTGATTCCGGTGCGGGGCAGCACCTGCTCGACCTTGCCGTGCTCGATGCGGACGCGCTCCAGGTCCTGGAGGTTGTGCCGGGCGTCCTCGACCGCGCGCTTGCTCGACTCGATGCCCAGCACCGCGCCGCGCTCCCCCACCCGCTCGGCGATCGCGCCCGCGAAGAGGCCGACGCCGCAGTACAGATCCAGGGCCATCTCGCCCTTACGGGGCATCAGACCCTGCATCACGGCCTCGACGAGGACGTCCGCCGCCTTCGAGTGGACCTGCCAGAAGCCGCCCTCGCCGACCCGCCAGGTGCGGCCCGCCGCGCGCTCGCGGACGAAGGGGCGGCCGTGGACGCGGTGCACCAGACGGGTCCGCTCGCGGCCGCGGGACTCGCTGACCCGCAGCACCGAGACCGGCCGGTCCAGCTCCACGATCGGCAGCCGCCCGCCGGGGCGCGGGGTGAGGACCACCTGCCGGTCGGAGGAGCCGGTGGCGGCGATGGCCTCCACGGTGGCGATCTGGGGCCATTCGCGCTTCTCGACGCCGAGTTCGGTGACGCCGGGGGCGGCGATCAGGCAGTGGTCGATCGGCTCGACCTCGTGCGAGCGGTGGCGGCGCAGCCCGGGACGGCCCTGCTCGTCCACCGCGTAACTCACCCGGGTGCGCCAGGCGGGGACCTCGCCGCGGGCCACCTTGTCGCCGGGCGCGGGCTCGACCGTGCCGTCCCAGGCCGCCTCTTCGGGGGTGAGCCCGGCCAGCCGGGCCAGCTGCTCGGTGATCACGTCGGCCTTGAGCCTGCGCTGGGCGCCGGGGGCGGCGTGCTGCCAGTCGCAGCCGCCGCACTTGCCGGGGCCCGCGAACGGGCACGGCGCCTCGACCCGGTCCTTGGAGGCGTCCAGCACCCGCACCGCGTCGGCGCGCAGGAAGCGCGCGCCCTCCTCGCCCTCGGTCACCCGGGCGACGACCCGTTCGCCGGGCAGCGCGTGCCGGACGAACAGCACCTGGCCCTCGGCGGTCCGGGCGATGCAGTGGCCGCCGTGCGCCACCGGGCCGACCTCGACCTCGTACTCCTCGCCGACCAGCGATGCCTTGGGTTCACTTTGCATGGCGGGCTCAGGCTCCAGAAGGGGTGAGGGGGCGCGGTGGGACAACAGCCCACCAGTCTACGTCGCGCCGGGCCTCACCCGTCACGGCCGCCCCTCACCCCGTCACGGCCGGAGGACCGGGGGCAGCGGCCTGAAGGGGCGCGGGGCCGTGCCGATGTACGGCTCCGGCTCAGCGACCCGGCACCTGCGAGGTGACGCCCGTCTCGCCCTTGGCCCCCTTCTCGCCCTTCTCCCGCTTGGGCGGGATCACCGGGCCGCGCCGCACCGCACCCGGCGCGCTCCACTCGGCCCGCTTGCGGGCCCGCTTCCGGGCCAGCTCGGAGGAGTCCAGCTGCCACGGTACGGAGGTCACCATGACGCCCGGGGTGAACAGCAGCCGCCCCTTGAGCCGCAGCGCGCTCTGGTTGTGCAGCAGATGCTCGTACCAGCGGCCGACCACGTACTCGGGGATGAAGACGGAGACGACATCGCGCGGGCTCTCCCGGCGCAGGCTCTTGACGTAGTCGATGACCGGCCGGGTGATCTCGCGGTAGGGCGAGTCGAGGATCTTGAGCGGTACGTCTATGCCGCGCTCGTGCCACACCGTCTGGAGCGCCTTGGTCTCGGCTGGGTCCACGTTGATGCTCAGGGCTTCCAGCCGGTGGGAGCGCATCAGCTTGGCGTAGGCCAGGGCGCGCAGCGTCGGCTTGTGGACCTTGGAGACCAGGACGATGGAGTGCACCCGGGAGGGGCGCACCTCCTCCTCGTCGAGCTGTTCGGTGGCCGCCGCCAGCTCCTCGGAGACGCCGTCGTAGTGGCGCCTGATGGCCGTCATGGTGACGTAGAAGATGACCATGCCGAGCAGGGCGACCCAGGCGCCGTGGGTGAACTTCGTCAGCAGCACCACGACCAGCACCAGACCGGTGAAGAAGGCGCCGAAGGCGTTGATCGCGCGGGAGCGGATCATACGGCGGCGGACGTTCGGGTCCCGCTCGGTGGCCAGATGGCGGTTCCAGTGCCGCACCATGCCGGTCTGGCTGAGGGTGAACGAGACGAAGACGCCGACGATGTAGAGCTGGATCAGCCGGGTGGAGTCGGCCCCGTAGAGGTAGACCAGGACGGCGGCGGCCGAGGCCAGCAGCACGATGCCGTTGGAGAAGGCGAGCCGGTCGCCGCGGGTGTGCAGCTGGCGGGGCAGGTAGCGGTCCTGGGCCAGGATCGAGCCGAGCAGCGGGAAGCCGTTGTACGCGGTGTTGGCGGCCAGGAACAGCACCAGCGCGGTCGCCGCGGCCAGCACCACGAAGAAGAACGAGCCGTCGCCGAAGACCGCGGCCGCGACCTGCGAGATCACCGGGTTCTGGGTGTAGTCGGCACCGAGCGGTGCCCCGTTCTTCAGCAGGTCGTGCGCGGGGTTTTCGGCCATCTTCACGTCGGTGGCCAGGGCGAGGGTGATGATGCCGACGAACATGGTCACGGCGAGGCCGCCCATCAACGCCAGCGTCGTGGCCGCGTTACGGCTCTTGGGCTTGCGGAAGGCGGGTACGCCGTTGCTGATCGCCTCGACGCCGGTCAGGGCGGCGCAGCCGTCGGAGAACGCGCGCAGCAGCAGGAAGATCAGCGCGAAGCCGGCCAGCCCGGTCTGCTCGGCGTGCACCTCGAAGCCCGCGGTGGGGGCCTTCATGTCGTCACCCAGGACCAGCCCGCGGTAGGCGCCCCAGAGGATCATCGCGAAGACGCCGCCGACGAAGACATAGGTCGGGACCGCGAAGAGCTTGCCCGACTCCCGTACGCCCCGCAGGTTCATCAGCGTCAGCAGCAGGATGATCCCGACCGCGCAGAGCGTCTTGTTCTCGACGAAGAAGGGGACGGCCGAGCCGAGGTTCTCCACACCGGAGGAGATCGACACCGCCACCGTGAGGACGTAGTCGACCAGCAGGGCGCTGGCGACCGTCAGCCCCGCCTTGGGGCCGAGGTTGGTGGTGGCGACCTCGTAGTCACCGCCTCCGCTGGGGTACGCGTGGACGTTCTGGCGGTACGAGGCGACCACCGTGAACATCAGCACGATGATGGCGATCGTGATCCACGGGCTGTAGTGGTAGGCCGACGCACCCGCCACGGACAGAACGATCATCACCTGCCCCGGCGCGTACGCGACGGAGGACAGGGGGTCGGAGGCGAAGACGGGGAGCGCGATGCGTTTCGGGAGGAGGGTCTCCCCCAGCTTGTCGCTGCGCAGCGCCCGCCCGATCAGGATCCGTTTCGGGAGGTCGGTCAGTTTGGACACGCAGAGGATCGTAAGGGGTAGCCCCGGCCCCCGCCCACCCGCCCACCCCGGGAAAGGGGGCGGGCGGGCGCGGGGATCTCCGGGCGGTCAGGCCAGCCGCGCGGGCAGGGTGCGGTGGCCGTTGGAGATGAAGGACTCCACCGGCTCCAGCGGCTCCTGCCCGGAGGCGAGCGTGAGCCCGGGGAAGCGGTCGAAGAGCGCCGGGAGCGCGATCGCGGCCTCCAGCCGCCCCAGCGGGGCGCCGACACACAGATGGACGCCGTGGCCGAACGCCAGATGGCTCTTGAGCCGCCGGGTGACGTCGAAGGCGTCCGCGTCCTCGCCGTGCACCTCCGGGTCGCGTCCGGCGGCCGCGTAGGCGGCCAGGATCGCGTCGCCCTTGCGCAGCACCACGCCGCCGTCCAGCTCGATGTCCTCCACGGCGTAGCGCAGCGGCAGATTGGCGACCGGGGCGGAGTGTCGCAGGGTCTCCTCGATCACGTCCTCCCAGGTGGCCCGGCCCGTCCGGACGTGCTCGAGCTGCTCGGGCCGGGTGAGCAGCGCGTGGATGGCGTTGTCCAGGAGGTTGACCGTGGTCTCGTGGCCGGCCGAGAGGAACAGGGCGAGGGTGTCGGTCAGCTCCTTCTCGCTGAGCCTGGAGTCGCTCTCCTCGTCCCGCACCGCGATCAGCCCGCTGGTCAGGTCGTCGCCGGGCTGCTCGCGCTTGGTGGCCACCAGCTCGCCGAGGACGGCGTACATCTCGCCATAGGTGGCGGTGACCTCCTCCGCGGAGGCGGAGGTGTGGAAGATGCTGTCCACGACCCGGCGCATCCGCTCGCGCAGGTTCTCGTCCTCGAGCCCGAACAGCTCGGAGATCACCTGGATGGGCAGCGGGTACGCGTACGCCTCGCGCAGATCGACCACCTCGCCGGGCCCCGCGGCGGCCAGGTCGTCCAGGAGCCTGGCGCAGATCTCCTCGATGCGCGGCCGCAGGGCGGCGGTGCGCCGGGCGGTGAACGCCTTGGAGACCAGGGTGCGCAGCCGCCGGTGCTCACCGCCGTAGGCCGTGAACATGTTCTCCACGGCGACCCAGGTGATCAGCGGCCACTCGGGCGAGATCTCACCGTTCTGCCACGCGGGCCAGTGCTGCCGGGGGTCCTTGGAGACCCGGGGGTCGGTCAGCAGCTGTTTGAGCGTGCGCTGGCGCGTTATTGCCCACGCCACCACGCCGTCAGGAAGCTCAACAAGCGTCGCCTCGCCGCCTGCTGCGACTCGGGCTGCCTCTCCGACGATGTCGCGGCCGGCGGGGTCGAGGACGATGGGGCGGGTTTCCACTGGCTGCCTCCAGGGCTCGCGTCGAATGGGGCCGAGTTGGACACGGACGCCGCGAACGGCTCGACCTGAGCCGCCGCCTGGGCGGGGAAGCGCACCGGCAGGGCGGCCAGGGCGCGGTGGAAGGGTCCGGTACGCCAGGTCAACTGCTCGGCGGGGACCGCCAGTTCCATGTCCGGGAGGCGGTCCAGCAGCCGCTCGATGGCCACGGAGGCGATCACCCGGGCGGGCCGCTCGGCGGGGCAGCGGTGGGCGCCCGCGCTCCAGGCCAGGTGGGCCCGGTTGCCGGAGCGGCGGTCGGAGGCCAGGGCGGCCTCGTGGTTGGCCGCCGCGTAGCTGATCAGCACCGGGTCGCCCTTGCGCAGCCGTACGCCCGCCACCTCGCAGTCGTACCGGGGGAACCGGGTGCCGTAGTTGGCCATCGGCGGATCGTTCCAGAGCACCTCGTCCAGGGCGTCCTGGACGGGCATGCTGCCGCCGGACAGCTCACCGGCGAAGCGGTCGTCCGACAGCAGCAGCCGCAGCGCGTTGGCGATCAGGTTCTGCTGGGGGTCGGTACCGGCCGCCATCAGCAGGATGATCTGCTGCATCAGCTCCTCGTCGGCGAGCTGCGAGGGGTGCGCGATCAGCCAGGAGGTGACGTCGGCAGCGAGGTGCTCGCGCTTTTCCGCCACCAGACCGGAGATCCACTGGAGCAGTTCGTCGTTGGCCGCCGCCGCGTCCTCGCCGCTGTCGAAGAGCTTCATCATCGTCTCGACCAGCTTCGGCCCGTCCGCCGGGCGGGCGCCGAAGAGCTGGTTGAAGACCAGCAGCGGGAGCACCGACGCGTACTCGCTGATCAGCTCGGCCCGGCCCCGGGAGGCGAAGGCGTCGATCAGCGTCTCCGCGCTGCGCTCGACGTACTCGCTCAGGGCGTGCGGATCCACCCGGTCCAGGCTGTCGGTGATCGCCCCGCGCAGCCGGGCATGGGCCTCCCCGTCGCTGAACAGCGCGTTCGGCCGGTACATCATCATCGGCGCGACCGGGTTGTCCAGCCCCACGGTGCCGTCCTGCATCGCCCGCCAGCCGCGCGGGTCCTTGGCGAACCGCTCGGTGTCGCGCAGGATCTCCAGGCCGAGTTGATAGCTGGTGACCAGCGAGGCGTACACCCCCGGCGACAGCTCGACCGGTGCGATCGGCCCGAAGGTGGCGCGCATCCGCGCATAGGCGCCGTGCGGATCGTCGGCGAACTCGGAACCGTACATCGGCACGGCCGCGCGGGATCCGGTGGCGCCCCCGGCCTCGGCGGGGGCGGCGTGCGCGGGGCAGCCGGGCGGCGGAACGGGTCCGGCGGCTGGACTGTTGCTCACACAATCTCCTGAGAACTACGGGTCTGGCGGGCCTGTAGGTACTGGACGAGGGCGATCAGCGCGTGGGTGGAGGAGGTCCGGTCCCGGGCGTCGCAGGTCACCAGGGGCGTCTCCGGCAGCAGATCGAGGGCCTCCCGGACCTCCGACTCGGCGAAGCGGGGAGCGCCCTCGAAGTGGTTGACGGCGACGGCGTACGGCAGTCCGTGCTCCTCCAGGACGGCCATCACCGGGAAGGACTGCTCCAGCCGCCGGGTGTCGGCCAGCACGAGCGCGCCCAGCGCCCCGAGCGTCATGTCCCGCCACAGCCGGGTGAAGCGCTGCTGCCCCGGCGTGCCGAACAGATAGAGCACCAGGGACTCGCTGAGGGTGAGCCGGCCGAAGTCCATGGCGACGGTGGTGGTCGTCTTGTCCTCGGTGCCGCGCAGATCGTCGGTGAGCGCACCGGCCTCGGTCATCGTCTCCTCGGTGCGCAGCGGCCGGATCTCGGACAGCGAGCTCACGTAGGTCGTCTTGCCGACCGCGAAGTGCCCGACGACCAGGATCTTCGCCGCCACCCGCACCGTGGCCGGGAGGTAGGCCGCCTGCTCAGAGGCGAGCGCGGAGTCCATCGAGCACCTCCTGGAGCAGCTGGACCTCGGGCAGCTCGGCGGGCGGGATGGGGGCCCGCGCGCTGATGTGGCCGCTGTCCACGAGGTCGCCGAGCAGGACCTTGGTGACGCTGACGGGCAGCTCCAGATACCCGGCGACCTCGGCCACCGAGAGCGCGCCGCCCAGACACAGCTCCATGACCCGCCGCTTCTCCGGGCTGAGCCCGGTGAGCGGCCGGTCGGGGTGGGCCATGACCAGGGTCACCAGGTCGAAGGTGTTACGAGTCGGGTAGGCACGGCCGTCGGTCACGACATACGGCCGTACCAATCCTCGTTCGCGCCTGCCCGGGCTCATGCGTGGCTGCCGATCCCCTGCCGCGGGAGGCCCTGCCGCGGCGGGCTGGTGAGCTCCTTGCCGAGCCGGTCGACGAGTTTCTGCATCCGGTAGCTGACCGCCTCCATGTCCACGGCCTCGGTGGCCGAGACCGCCAGATACGCACCGGGCCCGGCGGCGATCAGGAAGACGTACCCGCCGACGAACTCGACGAGCGTCTGCTGCCAGGGCGTCTCGTGCGGATCACAGAACTCGGAGGTGGAGCGGCTGATCGACTGAAGCCCGGAGAGTGCGGCGGCCTGGCGCTCGGCCTCGTCGCGCGCGATGCCCTGGGAGTGTGCCCGGAGCATCCCGTCCGCGGAGAGCAGGATCGCGTGCCGCGCCTCCGGCATCTTGACGACCTCGTCGAGCATCCAGCCGAGCTCGTTGTTGAGATGGTCGTTCATGCCTGGCGATTCCCTTCGTCATGGTGAGGGGCGGAGTCCTGGGTGGCGGAACGGCCGGAGCGGGTGCCGCGGGCGAACGCGCCCATCCGCGAAGCGGTTTCCTTCGCCGACCGCGCGCGGAACGCGCCCGTGTCGGGGTCGGCGGCGCCGCCCTGCCCGGCGCCCGTGGTCCAGTCGCCGGGCGGCGGGGTGGCGGCGGCCTGCCGACGGCGGCGCTTGGGCAGGCCGCCCGCCGTGGTGCCGTACACGCGGGTGCCCTCGCCGTCGGGGGACAGCTGGGGCGCCGGGGCGGGCGCCGGTTCCGGGGCGGGCGCCTCCGGGGCCGGTGCCGAAGGCTGGGCCTGGTGCGGGGCCGGGGCCTGGTGCGGGATCGGGGACGGCTCCTGCGCCCGGGCCGGGGCGGTCGGCGCCTGCGGCGCTCTTCTGGGGGGACGGGTCCGGCGGGAGGGCAGGGTGTGCAGCGGCTCGGCGCCCTCGGGGTCCTGCCCGGCGGTGCCCGGCCGCCCGTCGGGGTCGATGTGGGTGAGCAGCTCGGTCGGCAGGAACAGCACGGCGCGCACACCGCCGTACGGGGACCGGGTGTCCACCGAGACGCTGAAGCCGTACCGCGCGGCCAGCAGGCCCACCACGGCGAAGCCGAACTGCGGCGGGTCGCCGAGCCGGGAGACGTCCACCGCGCGCTGGCCGGAGAGCAGGTTGGCGGCCCGCTGGACCTCCAGGCCGTCCATGCCCACACCGGCGTCGTCGATCACGATGCAGGCCCCGTTGTGCACCGGCTGGAGGCTGACCTCCACCGAGGTGTTGGGCTGCGAGTGGCGGGCGGCGTTGTCCAGCAGCTCGGCGACCGCGAGCACGACGGGCTCCACGGCCCGGCTCACCACGGCGACGTCGATCAGGGCGTGCACCTGAACTCGCTGGTAGTCACGGATGCGCGACTTGGCGCCGCGGACCACATCGGTCAGCGAGGAGGCCAGCCGCTGCCGGCCGGGCCAAGAGCCGCAGAGTACGGCGATGGCCTGGGCGCGCCGGCCGAACTGGGCGTTGGCGTGGTCGATCTCCAGCAGGTCCCGCAGCACATCGGGGTTGTCGTGCCGCTCCTGCATCTCGGAGATGGAGACCTGCTGCTCGTTGGCGAGTCCCTGGACGGCTCGCATGGACGCCTTGAGCGCCGCCTTGGCGGAGGCGTCGGCGCGCGACTGCGCCCGGTCCACGGCCCGGGTGAACTGCTCCATGACGGCGTGCAGACTCTGCGCGAAGGCCGTACCGGCCAGCTTCTCGTCGCGCAGGCCCGGCAGCGGGCCGGGCTGGCTCAGCGCGTCGGCGATCGAGGGGAGGCGTACGTCGACGAGGTGGCGCACCTCCTCGTCACGGGCGCGCAGGCTGTCCTCGAGCGTGGCGTTGCGCCTGCGGACTCCGGCGGTGATCTGCCGCTGGCGGATCAGAAGCACCAGGACGACGAGAAGCGCGACGGCCAGACACCAGCTCACCGCCTCCGATATGTGATCAGTCATCAGGAACCTCGTGCAGGAGAAACGCGGGCGCGGAAGGAACGTTCAGAGCCCTGATGTCCCGTCCGGAAACGGAATACGACGATCATCTTAGCCATGTCGTGACCTAGCGTCCGACACCCGTGACAAAGTTCGAACCAGCGGGAATCGCCGGGTTTTTGTCATGGGGTTTCGGTGAAGATCCGGGATTTCAGGCGAAGATGAAGGGTCGCGACCACCTGAGGAGCGCCGTAACCCGGGCCCACCGTAGTGGTCACGGCTGATCACCGACAGTCCTTTCACCGGGCATCCGCAACCGGAAATGATCGTTACCTCTTTCCTCCCGGCGTGTCCGCGACCACCTCCGGCCACCTCCCCCCATCACCGATCACCGTGGGAACTTTCGCGCTATGTCATACGTCACCACCTTCATTTCCGGACCGTCGCGCGCGGACGGCGGAGCGGGCCGCCGGTACGGATACGGTGGGGAGAGGTGCCGCGGCGGCCGACTCACGTCGTCCCCGGGCACCGGCATCGGGGTCCCGCCCCGCTGTCGCCCCGTAGGTCCTGGAAGGAAGATGTGAGCAGGGTGTTTGCGCAGGTCGGCACGGTCATCAGGAGTGCGGGGTAGGACGCATGCATATCGTGATCATGGGCTGTGGCCGGGTGGGCGCGGCCCTCGCCCAGACCCTGGAGCAACAGGGGCACACGGTCGCGGTCGTCGACCAGGACCCCACCGCCTTCCGCCGCCTCGGCGCGGGCTTCGGCGGGCGCCGGGTGACCGGCGTCGGCTTCGACCAGGACACCCTGCGCGAGGCGGGCATCGAGGAGGCCGGGGCCTTCGCCGCGGTCAGCAGCGGCGACAACTCCAACATCATCGCGGCCCGGGTGGCCCGCGAGATGTTCGGCGTGGAGAACGTGGCGGCCCGGATCTACGACCCCCGTCGCGCCGAGGTCTATCAGCGCCTCGGCATTCCGACCGTGGCCACGGTGCGCTGGACCGCCGACCAGATGCTGCGGCGGCTGCTGCCGTCCGGCGCGGAGCCGCTGTGGCGGGACCCCAGTGGCGGGGTCCAGCTGGCCGAGGTGCACATCTCCCCCTCGTGGGTGGGCCACAAGGTCAGCAAGCTCCAGGAGGAGACCGGGGTGCGGGTCGCGTTCCTCACCCGGCTCGGCGAGGCGATGCTGCCGACCTCCGAGACGGTGCTCCAGGAGGGCGACCTGGTGCATGTGATGATGCGCACCGATGAGGTCGAGAAGGTCGAGGCGGCGTTCGAAAAGGGTCCCGAGGAGGCCGGCCGATGAGAGTTGCCATTGCCGGTGCGGGCGCCGTGGGGCGTTCCATCGCGAGCGAGCTGCTGGAGAACGGGCACGAGGTGCTCCTCATCGACAAGGCGCCGACCGCCATCTCGGTGGAGCGGGTGCCGCAGGCCGAGTGGCTGCTGGCCGACGCGTGCGAGATCACCTCGCTGGACGAGGCCGCCCTGCAGCGCTGCAACGTGGTCATCGCGGCCACCGGTGACGACAAGGTCAACCTGGTCGTCTCGCTGCTCGCCAAGACCGAGTACGGGGTGCCCCGGGTGGTCGCCCGGGTCAACAACCCCAAGAACGAGTGGCTGTTCAACGAGGCGTGGGGCGTCGATGTGGCCGTCTCCACCCCGCGTCTGATGTCGGCGCTGGTCGAGGAGGCGGTGAGCGTCGGCGATCTGGTGCGGCTGCTCCGCTTCAGCCACGGCGACGCCAACCTGGTGGAGCTGACGCTGCCGCCGGAGGCGGCGCTGGTGGGCACCCGGGTCGGCGATGTGGAGTGGCCTGAGGACACCACGCTGGTCACCATCATCCGCGGCACCCGCGTGCTGACCCCGAACAAGGACGATGTGCTGGAGGCCGGGGACGAGCTGCTGTTCGTCGCGGCGCAGGCGCGCGAGGAGCAGCTCGAGCAGCTGCTGTCCGTCCAGCGCCAGGACGCCGCCGGTTAGGCCGTGAACTCCTGCCCTGGGCTCCCGGCTCGGGAGCCCAGGGCGGGACCCCAGGGCGGCGGGACTCAGTGCCGGGGCGGCTAAGCAGGTCGGAGGAAGTCCGCTACGGTTCGGGCAGCGCCCCGAAGGGGCGCGGGGAACTGCGCGACCAGCCACGATGCGGCCGCAGACGCACGACGGCATCTCGTGGCACTTCCAGCGGAGCGCTTAGTGCCGGGGCGGCTGCCGGTCGGCGGATTCGGTACGGGTCTCGGACACGATCTGGCCGGTCCACTCCGAGAGCAGCGGATCGGCGATCTTGTCGGCCTCGGCCTTCGCCCGCTCCCGGTCCCGCTCGGCCTTCTCCTCCGCCTCCATCTCCGCGATGACGTCGATCGGCGGCGGGGCCTTGGCCAGGAAGATCCAGGTCAAGTAGACGCAGAGCAGGAACGGCGGAATGCCGAGCGCGACCTTGACCCAGCCGAGCTGGGTGGCGTCCCCCCACCAGTAGAGCGGGAACAACACCGCCGACTTGGCCAGCAGGATCAGCCCCCACGCCCAGGTGGACCGGGTGTAGGCGCGGAACCGGCCGGGGTTACGGGTGCGCCAGGAGAGGTTCTCCTTCAGCATCGGCCCGAGCAGTACCCCGATCAGCGGGAAGCGGAAGATCGCCGAGAGGATGTAGGCGATCGCCAGGCCCAGGGTGTAGAGCATGCCCGGCAGATAGAAGTTCTTCGCGTCGCCGGACATCATCGCGAAGATCGCGCCGAACGCGACCCCGAAGACCCCGCTGAAGGCGTGCTTCAGCGTCTCCTTGCGCACCAGCCGGGCGAGCCCGAGCAGCACGGTGAGGCCGAGCGCGGCGATCGCGGCGAGGTGGATGTCCCGCTTGATCGTGTACAGCAGGACGAAGACCAGACCGGGGACGGTGGTGTCCACCATGCCCCGCACCCCGCCGAACGCCTCCAGGAGCGCGGTGTCCGCCGCCGCCCTGCTGTCGGCGGCGGTGCGTCGGTGCCCGGTCGGGGGCGTCTTGTCGTCTGGCGTCACCGGCTACTCCTGTCCGAGCGGTCGGAGTTCGTACTTCGGATTGAACAGCACCCGGCGCCCATGGCTCATGGAGATCCGGCCGGAGGCGATCAGCTTGCGCCCCGGTTCTATCCCGATGATGGAGCGACGGCCCAGCCACACCACGTCCAGCGCGGCGGTGCCGTCGAAGAGCTCCGCCTCCAGTGCGGGAACTCCGGCCCGCGGTCTGAGCGTCACCGTGCGCAGCGTGCCCGTCACCTTGACGATCTGACGGTCGCCGCAGTCGCCGATCTTGGTACAGCCCGCGGCCTCCGCGTCCTGCTGCAACTCGGCGGAGTGCAGTTCCTCCTGGGAGCTCGACAGCCGGTCCAGCATCCGCCGGAACCGGCCGGCCGGCTTGTCGGACCTGTCTCCCCTGTCGGCCCCGTCGGAGGGGTGGCGTACGGAACTCATACGGCCAGCGTACCGGTGAGCCATCGCCGAAACGCCGTCCCCGCGCTCATCGCTCGAACCGGTACCCCATGCCCGGTTCCGTGACGAAGTGGCGGGGATGGGAGGGGTCGGCCTCCAGCTTGCGGCGCAGCTGCGCCATGTACACCCGCAGGTAGTTGCTCTCCGTGCCGTACGAGGGCCCCCAGACCTCCTGGAGCAGCTGCTTCTGGCTGACCAGGCGGCCGGCGTTGCGCACCAGGACCTCCAGCAGATGCCATTCGGTGGGGGTCAGCCGCACATCGCGGCCGTCGCGGTGGGCCTTCTTGGCGGCCAGGTCGACGGTGAACGCGTCGGTCTCCACCACCACCGAGTCCTCCGGCCGCCCGACGGGCTCGGCGCGGCGGACGGCCGCGCGCAGCCGGGCGAGCAGCTCGTCCATGCCGAACGGCTTGGTGACGTAGTCGTCCGCCCCGGCGTCGAGCGCCTCGACCTTCTCGTCCGAGGTCTGACGGGCGGAGAGCACCAGGATCGGCACCCGGGTCCAGCCCCGGAGCCCCCTGATCACCTCCACCCCGTCCATATCGGGCAGTCCGAGGTCGAGCACGACCACATCGGGATGGCGGGCGGCGGCGAGCCGGAGTGCGGTGGCGCCGTCCGAGGCCGCGTCCACCTCGTACTTGCGCGCCTTCAGGTTGATCACGAGGGCGCGCACGATCTGTGGCTCGTCGTCCACCACGAGCACCCGGTTCATCTGGCGGGCCTGCCTTTCCGTGTCGTTGTGCCTGACGTGGAGCCGACCTGGACCGGGGGGCCGGGCGCGGCCGGCCGGCGGTCGCGGGCGACACGCAGCGTGAGCACCATGGTCATCCCGCCGCCGGGGGTGTCCTCGGCGGTCAGCCGCCCGCCCATGGCCTCGGCGAAGCCGCGGGCGACGGCGAGCCCGAGGCCGACCCCTGCCCCGCGCGGGGCGTCCCCGTACCGCTGGAAGGGCTCGAAGATACGGTCCTTGTCGCTGTCCGGCACGCCAGGCCCGCCGTCGGCGACGCGCAGCTCCACCCGGTCGCCGAGGGCGCTCGCGGAGACCAGCACGGGACGGTCCGGCGGGCTGTACTTCACCGCGTTCTCCACGATGTTGGCGACGGCGCGCTCCAGCAGCCCGGGGTCGACCGCGACCATCGGCAGCTCCTCGGGGATGTCGAGGGCGACGTCGGCCTCGGGGACGCCGACGAGCGCCATCGGCACCACCTCGTCCAGGTCGATCTCCCGGATGAGCGGGGTGACGGTGCCGGTCTGCAGCCGGGACATGTCCAGGAGGTTGCCCACCAGGTGGTCCAGCCGGTCGGCGCCGCTCTCGATGCCCTCCAGCAGCTCGGCCTCGTCCTCCGCCGACCAGGCCACGTCGTCCGAGCGCAGGGAGCTCACGGCCGCCTTGATGGCCGCGAGCGGGGTGCGCAGATCGTGGCTGACGGCGGCGAGCAGCGCGGTGCGGATGCGGTTCCCCTCGGCCAGCTCGCGGGCCTGTCCGGCCTCCTGGGCCAGCCGCTGCCGGTCGAGGACGACGGCGGCCTGGGCGGCGAAGGCGGCGAGCACCCGGCGGTCCTCGGCGGGCAGGACCCGGCCGGAGAGCGCGAGCGCCATATGGTCGCCGACCGGCATGTCCACCTCCGCGTCCTCGGGCCGCTCGGGCGGCGGGGTGCCGCCGTGGCCGCCGACGCTGCCCGCGCAGGTCCAGGGGGCGACATCGCTCTCCCGCTCCAGCAGCGCGACGGAGTCCATGGCGAACGTCTCGCGGACCCGCTCCAGCAGCGCCTCCAGGCTGGTCTCGCCGCGCAGCACGCTGCCCGCGAGGAAGGACAGTATTTCGGACTCGGCGCGCAGCCGGGCGGCCTGATGGGTGCGGCGGGCGGCGAGATCCACCACGGAGGCCACGCAGACGGCCACCGCCACGAAGATCGCTATGGCGACGATGTTCTCGGGGTCGGCGATGGTCAGGGTGTGGGTGGGCGGGGTGAAGTAGTAGTTGAGCAGCAGCGATCCGACGGCCGCCGAGGCGAGCGCGGGCACCATGCCGCCCAGCAGGGCGGCCAGCACATTGAGGAACAGGAAGAGCAGCACCTCGTTGGCGAAACCGGGCCCGGCCTCCGAGGCGAGGGTGGCGCCGGTGGTGGTGAGCAGCAGCGTGAGCAGGACCGGCCCGGCCACCCCGACCACCCAGCCCGCGATCAGCCGGGAGCGGCCCAGCCGGGCGCCGCGCGCGACCGGCAGCCCGCGGCCCTTGGCGACCTCGTCGTGGGTGACGATGTGGACGTCCAGGTCGGGCCCGGACTCCCGGGCGACGGTGGCGCCCACCCCGGGTCCGAACATGTACTGCCAGGTCTTGCGGCGGCTGGAGCCGAGCACGATCTGGGTCGCGTTGACCCCGCGGGCGAACTCCAGCAGCGCCCGGGGGATGTCCTCCCCTATGACGTGGTGGAAGGTGCCCCCGAGGTCTTCGACGAGGGTGCGCTGGACCGCCAGCTCCTTGGGGGAGGCCGAGGTCAGGCCGTCGCTGCGGGCGATGTAGACGGCGAGGATCTCGCTGCCGGAGCCCTTGGCCGCCATCCTGGCCGCCCGGCGGATCAGCGTCCGCCCCTCCGGGCCGCCGGTCAGCCCGACGACGATGCGCTCACGCGCCTGCCAGGTGGAGCGGATGGAGTGCTCGTCGCGGTACTGCTGGAGGTATTCGTCCACCCGGTCGGCGGTCCACAGCAGGGCCAGTTCGCGCAGCGCGGTCAGGTTCCCGGGCCGGAAGTAGTTCGACAGCGCGGCGTCGACCTTGTCGGGCGCGTAGATGTTGCCGTGCGCCATGCGGCGGCGCAGCGCCTGGGGCGACATGTCGACCAGCTCGATCTGGTCGGCCCGGCGCACCATCTCGTCCGGGACGGTCTCCCGCTGGCGCACCCCTGTGATCGACTCCACCACGTCCCCCAGCGACTCCAGGTGCTGGATGTTGACGGTGGAGACGACGTCGATGCCCACCTTCAGCAGCTCCTCGACGTCCTGCCAGCGCTTCTCGTTCCGGCAGCCGGGGACGTTGGTGTGGGCGAGCTCGTCGACGAGGGCGACGGCGGGGCGGCGCGCCAGCACCGCGTCCACGTCCATCTCGCTGAAGGTGGACCCCCGGTACTCCACCTCCCGGCGGGGCACCTCCTCGAGCCCGTGCATCATCACCTGGGTGCGCCGGCGGCCGTGGTGCTCCACGAAGCCGACCACGAGGTCCGTGCCCCGCTCGACCCGGCGGTGCCCCTCGGAGAGCATCGCGTAGGTCTTGCCGACGCCCGGTGCCGCACCGAGGTAGATCCGCAACTTTCCGCGTCCCATGCCCCTATTTTCCCTGTTGGACGGCGCCTGAACGCTCGGCGAGCCTCCGGCGGGCGGTACCCGTCGAGCAAACCCCGCCCCCGGCCGGACCGGCCGTCCCTTGACGCCTCCCTTACGGCCGGTGGCGCCCTCTTGACGCGTCTCTGACGCGCGGCGCCCGAACGCCTCGCGGCAGACCGGGGAAAGCCGGCAGCCCCCGGGAAAAAGCCGGTGGGCCGTACTCCGCAGAGAAGAGTACGGCCCACCGGTAGACGCTCACATCGGGCCGGGCCTTACGCCGTCGGCTCAGCCGGACGCGAGCGAGCAGCCCGCCAAGGCGTCAAGACCGGAGGGGGCGGTCGAGCCCTGGCGGGAGAATGAGAGTTCGATGCGGTCGATCGTCGAGGCGCGCTTGTCCTTCAGCGGGCCGAGGATCGCGTTCTGGACGAAGTTGGGGCCGCCCTCGCCCGCGGAGGACGCCAGCCGCTTGTTGGCCTCGTCGAGCTGGGTCTGGAGCAGCGCGATATTGCGGTCCACCTCGGCCTGGGCGGCGGCCGGTACGTCGCCGATCTCGGAGGCGACATCGGGGCAGCTGATCGTCTGGCCGGAGCCCGCGCCGGCCCCGCCGCCGCCCTGCTCGGCCCCGCCGCCCTGGTCGGCTCCTCCGCCCTGCTCGTCCGCGGGCTGGGACGCGGCGGCGGTCGGGCTCGCGGCGCCGCCCGCCTCGCCACCCGCGCCGGTGTCGGAGCCCGCGCCCGCCCCGCCGTCCGACAGCGTGCACTCGGCGAGCGCGTCCAGCCCCGCCGGCTTCTCGGCGTGCCGTCCTATGGAGATCGCGATGCGGTCCAGGGTGGACTTCCGCTTGTCCGCCAGCGGGCCGAGGATGGCGTTCTGCACGAAGTTGGGGCCGCCCTCGCCCTGGCTGGTGCTGAGCCGCTTGTTGGCCTCCGCCAGCTGGGTGTCCAGGAGGGCGAGGTTGCGGTCCACCTCGGCCTGGGCCTCCGCCGGGATCTCCGGGAGGGAACCGGCGACGGCGGGGCAGCTGATGGTCGAGGCCGCCTTGGTCGACGCACTGGCGTCGCCGCCGCCGTCCTGACCGGCCATGGCGGCTCCCACCGCGACGGCCGCACAGGTGATACCGCCGATCGCCCCGGAGAGGAGGATTCTCCGGCGGTGGAATAACGGAAGGCCACGCGACATCTGATCACTCACCTCGTTGAGGTCGGACAGGGGGTGTGTCTCGTGACGCGCCCTCTCCCCCTCGGAGCGTCACAAGGTCTCGCGCCCATGAGTACGGCCGGTGCGGCGGGTGTGTTCAACGGGTCCCGGGAAAATCCCGAAAACCCGAAAGGAAGGCTCCGGAACATGCCGAAGGGGCCCGGGGCCCTGCCCCGGGCCCCTTCCGGGCCTTGGCTCTCTGTCGTGCGTGAGCTGACGTATGCGAGGTGCCGTAGTACGCGAGCTGACGTACGCGAGGGCGGCTCAGCGCACCTCGGAGATCTCCGGGCCGCGCTGGAGCCGGTCGGCGCCGCCCGCGAACCGCGAGCCCTGCGCCTCGTCCTGCTGCACCCCGTCGGGCACCATCTGCGCGTCGTCCGGCAGCTTGAGGACGATCGGGTCGCGCGGGGCCATCGGGCCCTCGCCGCGCACCACGACCGTGTCCCGGAAGATCGCTTCCAGGAGACTGCCGGTCTCGGGCTGCACCGCGCCCTGCCCGGAGATCACACCGCGCAGGAACCAGCGGGGCCCGTCCACACCGACGAAGCGGACCACCTGCACCCCGTTCTTGCCGTCCGGGAGCTGCACCGGCACCTGGGCGCGCAGCTCCCAGCCGAGCGGGCCCTCGACCTCGTCCACGATCCCGCCCTGCTGGGTGATGCCGGTGGCGATCTCGTCGCGCACCTCGCCCCAGATGCCTTCCTTCTTGGGCGCGGCGAACGCCTGGAGCTGCACGGCGCTGTCCCGCAGCACCACGGTCGCGGCGACGATCGCGTCCCCCGCGACCTCCACCCGCAGCTCCATGCCCTCCACGCCGGGCACGAACAGACCACCGAGGTCCACCCGGCCCTCGCCGGGCTCGCGCACCTCGGACACGTCCCAGGGGCCCTCGGGGCGCGGGGCCGGCGGCAGGCTCACCCGCCCGCTCTCCACGGGTGCGGCGGTGTCCTCAGCGCCGTCCGCGACCTCCGCGTCCTCGGCCAACTCGTCGGAGGTCACGTCGAGCGACTCGACGTCCTCCTTGCTGCGCTTGCGGCGACGTCCGAACACGTCATCGTCCTTCCCGGTCGGAACCGACCGAAGCGTATCCATTCCCACCCGTTGTGCCGTCCACGGCGGCATGACCGCCGGTGGACCCGAAGCCCCCTTCGGCCCGCGCCGACCCGGGAAGCTCCGCCACCTCCTGGAAGCGCACCTTCTCGACCTGCTGGACGACCAATTGGGCGATCCGGTCGAAGCGCTCGAACCGCACGCTCTCGCGCGGGTCCAGATTGACCACGATCACCTTGATCTCTCCACGGTACCCGGCATCGATGGTCCCCGGGGCATTCACCATGGCGACACCGCAGCGCGCGGCGAGTCCGGACCGTGGATGCACGAAGGCGGCATACCCCTCCGGGAGCGCGATAGACACTCCGGTGGGCAGAACCGCCCGCTCCCCGGGGGCCAGCTCGGCGGGCTCGGTGGTGACCAGATCGGCCCCGGCGTCGCCGGGGTGGGCGTAGCCGGGGATCGGCACCTCGGGGTCCACCCTGCGGATCAGCACGTCGACGGGGAGCGGACTCATGGGTTCACCTCGAAAGCGCGTGCGACCTTCACCTGATCCGGGTCGGCGAGCGCCGCGTCGATCTCCTCCGCCCGGCCGTTCTCGATGAAGTGGTCGACCCGCACCTCTATGAAGAGCGCCTGCGCCCGCACCGCGACGGGGCCATCGGGGGCGTCGATCCGGCCCGTGGCCGAGCAGTAGATCTTGCGGCCGTGCACGGCGGTCACCCGTGCCTCCAGGTGGAGCTCGGCGCCGACCGGCACGGGCCGTACGAAGTCCGTCTCCAGCCGCCCGGTCACCGCGATCACCCGCTGGAGCCAGTTGAGCGACCCGAGCGTCTCGTCCAGCGCCGCGGCCAGCACCCCGCCGTGGGCCAGCCCCGGCGCGCCCTGGTGGCCGGAGCGCACGGTGAACTCGGCGGTGACGCTCACGCCCTCGCCCGCCCGTGTGGTCAGCCCCAGGCCCCCCGCCTGGTCGCCGCAGCCGAAGCACTGGTCGTAGTGCGCGCCGAGGATCTCCCCGGGCGCGGGCGCGTCGGCGTGGCGCACGGGTGCCGTGGCGCCCTCCGGCGGCGTCAGCCCTGTCGTTCGTCCACTCACAACGGCTGACCTTACCCGCGAGAACAAGCCGGGTCGGCGGCCATGCCAAGCTGATACGCATGCAGCCTTACGAAGAACGCCTCAGCGCGCCCCGTTCCTGGTGGTTCATCGCGTTCCTGATCGGGGTCTCGGTGGGGTTGATCATGCTGCCGTTCGGCACCCTGCCGATGCTCGGCGGGCTGATCGGCGGGGCGGCACTGGCCTGTGTGGCGGTGAGTTCGTACGGCTCGGCGCGGGTGCGCGTGGTGGCGGACTCGCTGGTGGCGGGCGAGGCGAAGATCCCGGTGTCGGCACTGGGGACGCCCCAGGTGCTGGACGCCGCCGAGGCGGCCGCCTGGCGGACCTACAAGGCCGATCCGCGGGCGTTCATGCTGCTGCGCAGCTACATCCCGACCGCGCTGCGGGTGGACGTCACCGATCCGGAGGACCCCACACCGTATGTGTATGTGTCCACACGGAATCCGGAGGCGCTCGCCGCCGCGCTCACGGCCGTGCGCTCGGCGTGACGGGGGCGCGCGAGGAGCTCATTTCTCCAGCGGTACGGGGAGGTCCCAGGGGATCTGCTTGGCCCGCAGATCCTTGCGGACCTTGCGCGCGAGCTTCTTGGTGTCGCGCCGGTTCATCGCGGCTCCCACGGCCGCGCCGACCATGAAGGGCGCCAGGGACGGCATGTTCCGGAAGCCGCGTCTGAGGACCTGCTGCCGCAGCTCGCGCTTCATCTGGACGCCGAGAGCCGCGTTGACGGTCGCCGGCTGGGCGACGTCGATACCGCGCTCCTCGGCCCAGGCGCCGAGATAGGCGACGGCGCGCTGACGCGTGGAGCCCGGCGCACGCACTCCGTAGACCTCGTGCAGCTCGGCGATCAGCTTGAACTCTATGGAGGCCACGCCGACGATCTCGGCGGCCAGCTCGGTGGGCATGGCGGGCGGGGCCGGCAGCATCGCCGCGGCACCGACGCCCGCGCCCACTGTGGCGGTGCCGCCCGCGGCACCGGCCACCAGCTTGTCCGCGAGCTCTTCGGGGCCCAGCCCCGGGAACTGCTTGCGCAGCGTCGCGAGATCGCGGACAGGGATACGTGGGGCGTTCGCGATGATCCGGTCGGCGACCGCGTAGACCCCCGCTCTCGCGCGCTCACCGCCTCGTCGCACTCCACGGCCGACAGCGGTCGCGAGCGAGGCCATCCGGCCTCGCTCGGTCTCGTGCATGTCGTCGTGTTCCGCCTCCACGCCGACCACGCGGCTCAGGCCGCGCAGTCGCGGCAGATCGGCTGGCCGTTCTTGGTCTCGGCGGCCAGCTGGCTGCGGTGGTGCACGAGGAAGCAGCTCATGCAGGTGAACTCGTCGGCCTGGCGGGGCAGGACCCGGACGGACAACTCCTCGTTGGAGAGGTCCGCGCCGGGCAGCTCCAGGCCCTCGGCCTGCTCGAACTCATCCACGTCGACGGTGGACGCGGACTTGTCGTTCCGCCGGGCCTTCAGTTCCTCGATGCTGTCCTCGTTGACGTCATCGTCGGTCTTGCGTGGGGTGTCGTAATCCGTTGCCATGTCTGTCTCCCCCTCTGGGTGTCTGTGGTGTCTCCAGCGCACGTAACGCGTGAGAGGCCGGACTTGTGCCCGACCCGAGGCGGAGATTTTGCCTCACATCAAGGTCTGTTACTCAATCGACACCCAACCGCACCCCTGAAGAGGTGATCGGGTTGGATGGCCATCGGGACCGTACACGGTCCGAATGTCGCACTCACATGCGCCATGACGTGTACTTCCCGTGATCACGGCCCCTGAAAACCCGGATTTTCCCGGCTTTCCGTCAACCGTGACGATCACGCAGAGTATATGGCCGGAAAATCGCCCATGTGATCGATCACACACCCTACATCGGGTGGGCGGATCCCGAAAATTCCGCCCAAAGCGAACACATCCCGGCGGGTCCCCGGCAGCGCGCTCTCCTACGTCACACCGGGAGCACCACCCGCATCACCAGGCCACCTCCCTCGCGCGGCTCCGCCGCGATGCGGCCGCCGTGGGCGCGCGCCACGGAACGCGCGATCGACAGCCCGAGGCCGACGCCCTTGTCGCTGCCGGTGCGCTCGGTGCGGAGCCTGCGGAAGGGCTCGAAGATGTTGTCCATCTCGTAGGCGGGGACCACCGGGCCGGTGTTGGCGACCACCAGCACGGCCTGGCCCTGCCGGCTCTCGGTGGTGACCTCCACCCAGCCGTCCCGGGCCACGTTGTAGCGCACCGCGTTCTGGACGAGGTTCAGCGCGATCCGCTCCAGCAGCACCCCGTTGCCCTGGACCACCGCGGGGGCGCGCTGCCCGCGCAGCTCCACGCCCCTGTCCTCCGCCTCCGACCGCACCTGCTCCAGCGCCTGGGAGGCCACCTCGGCGAGGTCCACCGGCTTGCGGTCGACGATCTCGTTGTCGCTGCGGGCCAGCAGCAGCAGGCCCTCCACCAGCTGCTCGCTGCGCTCGTTGGTGGCCAGCAGGGTCTTGCCCAGCTGGGTCAGCTCCGGGGACGCCTGCGGGTCCGAGAGCTGCACCTCCAGCAGGGTGCGGTTGATCGCCAGCGGGGTGCGCAGCTCGTGCGAGGCGTTGGCGACGAACCGCTGCTGGGCGGTGAACGCCCGGTCCAGGCGCTCCAGCATCTCGTCGAAGGTGTCGGCGAGCTCCTTGAGCTCGTCGTCCGGGCCGTCCAGCTCGATCCTGCGGGACAGGTCCGAGCCCGCCACCTGGCGCGCGGTCCGGGTGATCCGGCCGAGCGGCGAGAGCACCCGCCCGGCCATCGCGTAGCCGAAGGCGAAGGCGATCACGGACAGGCCCAGGAGGGCTATCAGGGAGCGGCGCAGCAGCCCGTCGAGGGCCAGCTGGCGCTGCTCCTTCATACACGTGTTCAGGACCGCGTTGAACTGGTCGGGGCTGCTCTGGCCGATGATCTCGGGGCAGGTGTTGTTGGTCGGCTGGACACTGCCGCCGACCAGCTTGAACGGCAGCTCGTTGCCGACGTGCAGGGCCTGGGCGGCCAGCAGGTAGATGATCGTCAGCAGCACCACCCCGGCGATCAGGAACATCCCGCCGTACAGCAGGGTGAGCCGTATCCGGATCGTGGGGCGCAGCCAGGGGTTGGGGCGCGAGCCGGCCTGCGGGTCCCAGCTGGGCTTGGGCGGCACCGTCGGCGGCAGCGGGGTCGGAGTCGTCGCCATGTCCGATCAGATCCGGTAACCCGAGCCGGGGACGGTGACGATCACCGCGGGCTCGCCCAGCTTGCGGCGCAGGGTCATCACGGTCACCCGCACCACGTTGGTGAACGGGTCGGTGTTCTCGTCCCAGGCCTTCTCCAGCAGCTGCTCCGCGGAGACCACGGCGCCCTCGCTGCGCATGAGCACCTCCAGCACCGCGAACTCCTTCGGCGCCAGCTGGATCTCCTTGCCGTCCCGGAACACCTCGCGGCGGTTGGGGTCCAGCTTGATCCCGGCGCGCTCCAGGACGGGCGGCAGGGCCACGGTCGTCCGGCGGCCGAGCGCCCGGACGCGGGCGATCAGTTCGCTGAAGGCGAAGGGCTTGGGCAGATAGTCGTCCGCGCCGATCTCCAGGCCCTCCACGCGGTCGCTGACATCGCCGGAGGCGGTGAGCATCAGCACGCGGGTGGGGATGCCGAGTTCGACGATCTTGCGGCAGACGTCGTCGCCGTGCACGAGGGGCAGGTCCCGGTCGAGGACGACGACGTCATAGTCGTTGACGGCGATCCGCTCAAGGGCGGCGGCTCCGTCATACACGACGTCGACGGCCATGGCCTCCCGGCGTAGTCCGGTGGCCACCGCATCGGCGAGCAGCTGCTCGTCCTCGACGACGAGTACGCGCACGTCGTTGGTCCTTCCTTGATTGCCGCAGTGGGCGGGTGATCTCGCCAAACTCGATGAGTGTTCGGCGCCTCCATCCTGCCTCGAAGTCTCATAAACCGGCGGTAAGAGGGTCGCCCGGGGATCCCGAGTGCGGATCATGGCCGCGGCGGCGGGGGTCCGCGGCGGCTGGAACACCGAATTCAGATTCTTTCGGGTCCGGAGGTTTCCCCCGAAGACGGGGTGGGGAGGACGACTGCACACCCGCGATCACGCCCTGTCCCCGGCATATCTGGCTGGCATTGCCGTCGGCAGGGGCACGCACGTGATCAACCCGCCGTCGGCACACCCCCGTGCCACCGACCCACGACGAGGGGGCGCAACATGGACGCGTTCACCGCAGGCATTCTGCAGCGCATAGAGAACACCAAGTCCGATCTCATTCGCGCCCGTGAGACGGGCGACGACTTTCTTGTGGACGTGGAGCAGTCGGAGCTGGAAGACCTCCGTCGCCTCGCCGCCGAGCACGGCGTCGAAGTAAGCGCCTCGTTCGCCTGATCCCCTGTGGATTCCGGACCCGATCCAGATCCGGTTTCCCTGTGACCGATTCCCATTCACCGCCGGATGGCGATCCAGAAAACATCCGGTAACCACGCCGAAGCGCCCCGGTGTCCTCGTGACTCCGGGGCGCTTCCGCGTGTGTGGACGGGGCCGGGGGGCGTGATCAGTCGTGCCAGGCGCCCAGGTCGTCCAGAAGCCCCCGCAGCGGCTCGAAGAGGCCGGGGGCGGCGGCGATGGTCAGCTCGGTGGAGGCCGGGACGCCCGGCCGCCCTCCGGTGAGCGCGCCCGCCTCGCGCGCTATGAGCGCACCGGCCGCGAAGTCCCAGGGGTTGAGCCCGCGCTCGTAGTAGCCGTTGAGCCGGCCGCAGGCCACATCGCACAGATCGATGGCGGCCGATCCGCCGCGCCGGATGTCCCGCACCCGCGGCAGCACCTCTTGGAGGACCCTGGCCTGCCCGACGCGGCGCTCGCGCACATACCCGAAGCCGGTGCCGATCAGCGACTCCTCGAGCGGGGCCGCGGGGCGGCAGTGCACCCGCTCCCCGTTCCGCCAGGCGCCCTGGCCCAGGACCGCGTGGAAGGTCTCACCGCGCATCGGGGCGATCACCACCCCGGCGACCGTCTCGCCGTCCTTCTCGGCGGCGATGCTGACCGCCCACGACGGCAGGCCGTAGAGGTAGTTCACGGTGCCGTCGAGCGGGTCGATCACCCAGCGCACCCCGCTGCTGCCCTCGCTGCTCGAGCCCTCCTCCCCCAGCACCCCGTCCCGCGGGCGGCGGCGCGCGAGGAGGTCGGTGATCAGCTTCTCGGCGGCGATGTCCATCTCGGTGACGACGTCGATCGGGCTGGTCTTGGTGGCCGCCACCCCGAGGTCGGCCGGGCGGCCGTCGCGCAGCAGGTCCCCCGCGCCGCGGGCGGCCTCCAGCGCCGTCTCGAGGAGTTCGGTCATGAGCGGGTCGGTCATCGTGCTCCTTAGCGGATTGCCCGGAGGGGCGAGCGGCGGTGGCGGGCCGGGGCGGCGGGCGCGGTCGGCCGGGGCCCGGGGCGTGCGGGCGGGCGCGGTCAGTCGGCGCCCGCGGCGGCGGGGCGCGGCGACCGGGCCGGGCAGCAGCCCACCGGGCACACGTCATGGCTCGGGCCGAGGGCGCCCAGGGCGCAGCGCTCCGGGGCGGCCGCCGCCCGGCCCTCGGCGAAGCGCTCGGTGGCCGCGCGCTCCAGCACCAGATCGCGCACGCATGCGGCGAACCGCGGATCGGCGCCGACGGTCGAGGCGCGGGCGACCGGCAGACCGAGCTCGGCGGCCTTGGCCGTGGCCTCGGTGTCGAGGTCGTACTTGACCTCCATGTGGTCCGAGACGAAGCCGATCGGGACCATGACGACCGCGGGCGCGCCCTCGCCGTGCAGCTCCTCGAGGTGATCGCAGATGTCCGGCTCCAGCCAGGGGATGTGCGGCGCGCCGCTGCGCGACTGGTAGACCAGCCGCCAGGGGCGCTCGACGCCGGTCTCCTCGCGCACCGCGTCCGCGATCAGCCGGGCGACGTCGAGGTGCTGGGCGACGTACGCGCCGCCCTCCCCGTCCTCGGTGTGCGCCTCGACCGGGCCCGAGGTGTCGGCGGCGGCGGTCGGGATGGAGTGGGTGGTGAAGGCGAGGTGGGCCCCGGCGCGCCGGTCCTCGGGCAGCTCCGCGAGGGCGGCCAGCGTGGCGTCCACCATGGGCCGCACGAAGCCGGGGTGGTTGAAGTAGTGCCGCAGCTTGTCCACGCGCGGCAGCGGCAGGCCCTCGCCCTCCAGGGCGGCCAGGGCGTCCGCGAGGTTCTCGCGGTACTGCCTGCAGCCCGAGTACGAGGCGTAGGCGCTGGTGGCCAGCACCAGGATGCGCCGGTGGCCGTCGGCGGCCATCTCGCGCAGGGTGTCGGTCAGATACGGCGCCCAGTTGCGGTTGCCCCAGTAGACCGGCAGGTCCAGGCCGTGCTCGGCGAAGTCCTTGCGCAGCGCGTGCAGCAGCTCGCGGTTCTGCGCGTTGATCGGGCTGACCCCGCCGAAGAGGAAGTAGTGCCGGCCGACCTCCTTCAGCCGCTCGCGGGGGATGCCCCGCCCGCGCGTGACGTTCTCCAGGAACGGCACGACGTCATCGGGGCCCTCCGGACCGCCGAAGGAGAGCAACAGCAGTGCGTCATAGGGGTCGGGGGCAGGCTGTACTGACTGATCCGGCATGCTCCCGATCCTGCCACCCGCCTCTGACGGGCGGGAAACGGCCCTGCGCGGACCGGGCGGGGCCCGTAATCTGTATCAGCGCTCGACGATCCTTACCCTGCTCACGGCGGAGTCTGCCTTGCCCAGTGCCAGCCCCTACCGCGCGATCTTCGCCGCCCCCGGCGCCAAGGAGTTCTCCGCGGCCGGCTTCCTCGGGCGGATGCCGCTGTCCATGGCGGGCATCGGCGTGGTCACCATGGTCTCCGAACTCACCGGCCGGTACGGACTCGCGGGCGCCCTGTCGGCCACGCTGGCGCTCTCCGCCGCCGTCATCGGCCCGCAGATCTCCCGGCTGGTCGACCGGCACGGCCAGCGCCGGGTGCTGCGCCCGGCGACCCTCGTGGCGCTCGCCGCCGTCCTTGGGCTGCTGCTGAGCGCGCACCGGGGCTGGCCGGACTGGACGCTGTTCGTCTTCGCCGCCGCGTCCGGCTGTGTGCCCAGTGTGGGCTCCATGGTGCGGGCCCGCTGGGCGGCGATCTACGAGGACTCCCCGCGCGAGCTGCACGCCGCGTACGCGTGGGAGTCCATCGTCGACGAGATCTGCTTCATCGTCGGGCCGGTCATCTCGATCGGGCTGTCCACCTCCTGGTTCCCGGAGGCCGGCCCGCTGCTGGCGGCCTGCTTCCTGGCGGCCGGGGTCTTCTCGCTGACCGCGCAGCGGGCCACCGAGCCCGTACCGCATCCGCGCGGGCAGCACAGCGGCGGTTCGGCACTGCGCTCGCGCGGGCTCCAGGTGCTGGTGGCCACCTTCATGGCGACCGGCGCGATCTTCGGGGCGATCGACGTGGTGACGGTGGCCTTCGCCGAGGACGAGGGCCACAAGGGCGCGGCCAGTCTGGTCCTGGCGGTGTACGCGGCGGGCTCCTGCCTCGCGGGCGCGGTCTTCGGGGTGCTGCGGCTGAGCGGTCCGGTGTCCCGTCGTTGGTTGTGGGGTATTTGTGCGATCGCCGTGAGTATGATCCCGCTCCAACTGGTCGGGAACCTGCCGTTCCTGGCCGTGGCGCTCTTCGTCGCGGGCCTGGCCATCGCACCCACGATGGTCACCACCATGGCCCTTGTCGAACGGCACGTACCACGCGCGCATCTGACCGAGGGGATGACCTGGGTGAGCACCGGGCTCGCGGTCGGGGTGGCGCTCGGCTCGTCGGCCGCCGGATGGGTGGTGGACGCGTCCGGCGCCCGGGCGGGGTACGCGGTGCCGGCCGTGGCCGGGGCGCTCGCGGCCGCGGTGGCGTTCCTCGGGTACCGCCGGCTCCGGCCGGCGCCACAGCGGGAGGGGTCGGGTGCGGATGGCCGTCAGGACCGTGAAGACCGTACGGAGCAGCGTGTGGCGTAACTGGGCGGGGAACGTGATGGCCCGCCCGACGCGGATCGTCGCCCCGTCGTCCACGCAGGAGCTGGCCGAGGTGGTGCGCCGGGCGACGGCGGAGGGGCTGAAGGTGAAGGCGGTGGGCACCGGGCACTCCTTCACCACCGCGGCCGCCACCGACGGGCTGCTGATACGCCCCGACCGGATGGCGGGGGTGCGCGGTCTTGACCGCGAGGCGGGGACCGTGACCGTCGCGGCCGGTACCTCGCTCCGGCAGCTCAACGAGACGCTGTCGGCCCATGGTCTCTCGCTGGTCAATATGGGCGACATCATGGAGCAGACGGTGGCCGGGGCGACCTCCACGGGCACCCACGGCACCGGCCGGGACAGCGCCTCGATCGCCGCCCAGATCAAGGGCCTGGAGCTGGTGACGGCGGACGGTTCGGTGCTGCGCTGCTCGGCGCGGGAGAACCCGGAGATCTTCGCGGCGGCCCGGATCGGGCTCGGCGCGCTCGGCGTGGTCAGCGAGATCACCTTCGGGGTGGAACCGGAGTTCCTGCTCACGGCGCGCGAGGAGCCCATGCCCTTCGACCGCGTGATGGCCGATTTCGAACAGCTCGTGGCCGAGAACGAGCACTTCGAGTTCTACTGGTTCCCACACACCGGCAACTGCAACACCAAGCGCAACAACCGCAGCACCGGCCCCGCCGCTCCGGTGGGCCGGGTCAGCGGCTGGGTGGACGACGAACTGCTGTCCAACGGCATCTTCCAGGTGGCCTGTTCGGTGGGCCGGGCGGTCCCCGCCACCATCCCCGGAATCGCCAAGATCTCCAGCCGCGCCCTGTCCGCCCGGACCTACACGGACATCCCTTACAAAGTCTTCACCTCTCCGCGCCGGGTGCGGTTCCTGGAGATGGAGTACGCCGTGCCGCGCGAGGCCGCGGTCACCGTGCTGCGCGAACTCAAGGCGACCGTCGAGCGGTCCGGACTGCGGGTCAGCTTCCCGGTGGAGGTGCGCACCGCGCCCGCCGACGACATCCCGCTGTCCACCGCATCCGGGCGCGAGACCGCGTACATCGCCGTCCATCTGTACCGGGGCACCCCGCACCGGGCGTACTTCACGGCGGCCGAGCAGATCATGATCGCGCACGGCGGCCGTCCGCACTGGGGCAAGCTGCACAGCCGCGACGCCGCCTATCTGGCCGGGGTCTATCCGCGGTTCGGCGAGTTCGCGGCGGTGCGCGACCGGCTGGACCCGGACCGGCTGTTCACCAACGACTATCTGCGGCGGGTGCTCGGCGACTGAGGCGTCACGGCCTGTGGGTCGGCTGAGGCGTCATGGCGCGTCGGTCGGCTGACGCCTCACGACCCGTCGGCCGGCCGACACCTCACGGCGCGTCGGTGGCGCCGGGCGTGGGCGTGGCCGCGCCGGAACCGTCCGTCCCGCTCTCCGTGGCACCGCCGGACGGGGCCCGGGAGGGGCCCGGGGTGGCGGGCGCGGAGGTGCCGCTGTCGCTGACGGTGGTTCCGGTCCGGTTCTCCCCCCAGACGTTGGACACCGGGCCGCCGGAGAACATCTCGATCCCCGTGATCACGCTCATGGCGAGGGCGAAGACGGCGGCCGCCCCCAGGGCGTGGCGCCGCCGGACGCGCGGCCGGGCACCGTGCGTGGTCGGCTCGCCGTACTCGCCGGGGGCCGGGGTCCGCGCGGGCGCGACCGGCTCGGCGGGTCCGGCCGGCTCGACGGGACCGACCGGCTCGGCGGGACCGGCCCGCTCGACGGGACCGGCCGGACCGCCGTACCGCCGACGCCCGGTCGGCCGCGTCTGGACCCGCACCTCCTTGATCTGCTCACCGGTGCGCCGGAACAGATGCTGGAAGACGGTGCCGCCCGCGGTCGCCACCACGCTCACCACACCGGCGCCCAGGATCGTCCCGTAGACGCCCAGTTTGGACGCGAGCACCGCGGCGGCGACGGCCGCCAGCGCGCTGCCGGCCACATGGGCCACGTTCAGCTCGATCCGCCCGCTCTTGTGTTGTCCGTCGCTGTCGGCCTTGCCGTGCATCTCCCGCCTCGCTTGGACATTCGTTCCAGCCTGTAGGGAGAAGTGACCGATAAACGAAGCAGATCGTTCCGATTCTGTCGTTTCTGTGAAACTTGCCACCCAAATTGGGCCTCACTTCGAAGGATTCAGGCTGCCATCCCCCTCCCGGCCATGAACTCGGCTGGCGTGCCGCTCCACCTGAGCGGCCCGAATGGAGTACTGTGGCGAGCCCTGGCCCCGCTTTCCCGTCCGGCCGCCCGGACCCAGCGGGAGGGGTCAGAGGGCGGCAACCAACCGGCCCGGGCAACTCGGCAAAGTTGTGGCAGGCTGCACCCGGGCAGGCCACACTCGTCTAGCGGGAGAGCAGCGACGCAACCGTGACGTCGGCAGGCACCACCCGGGAGGTCCCCATGCCCGAACTGCGTGTCGTGGCCGTCAGCAACGACGGCACACGGCTGGTGCTCAAGGCTGCGGACAGCACGGAGTACACACTTCCCATCGACGAGCGACTGCGCGCCGCGGTGCGCAACGACCGCGCTCGGCTCGGCCAGATCGAGATCGAGGTCGAGAGCCATCTGCGGCCCCGTGACATCCAGGCCCGTATACGTGCCGGCGCCACCGCCGAAGAGGTCGCGCAGATGGCGGGCATCCCCGTCGACCGCGTGCGGCGCTTCGAGGGCCCGGTGCTCGCGGAGCGCGCCTTCATGGCCGAGCGCGCCCGTAAGACTCCCGTGCGCCGCCCCGGCGAGAACACCGGACCGCAACTCGGCGAGGCCGTCGCGGAGCGGCTGTTGCTGCGCGGCGCCGAGAAGGACACCACGCAGTGGGACTCCTGGCGGCGCGACGACGGCACCTGGGAGGTGCTGCTGGTCTACCGGGTCGCCGGTGAGCCGCACTCGGCGAGCTGGACCTACGACCCGCCCCGGCGGCTGGTCCAGGCGGTGGACGACGAGGCGCGGGCGCTGATCGGCGAGGCCGACGACACGCCCGAGCCGAGCTTCCCGTTCGTGCCGCGGATCGCCCGGCTGCCGCGTGACCGGGACAGGGACCGCGATCGCGACAGGGACCGGGACCGGACCTCGCCCGAGCGTCTCGGCGACGACGACGCCCCGGCGCCCGTGTCCGCCTCGCTGGACGACGGCCTTGGCGAGCGGGACTCGCTCACCAGCCTGCTGGAGGCCGTGCCCAACTTCCGGGGCGACATGGTCGTGCCCGACACGCCGGTCGCGTCGGCGGCCCCTCCGCCGGACGAGCCCGACGAGGAGCCGGAGGCCGTCGAGCCGCCCGCCTCCGCGGCGAGCGCGGGTTCGGCGTACGCGGATGTGCTGATGCCGCGCTCGGTGGCGGGCCACCGCGACCGGCTGACCGGTACGACGGACCGCCAGGCCGAGGCGGACGGCGTCCGCCCGGGCCGCCGGGCCGCGGTGCCGAGCTGGGACGAGATCGTCTTCGGCACCCGCCGCAAGAAGCAGGAGTAGCCGCCGTCGCGCTTGACGGGCCCTGCCACCGCACGCCGGTGGCAGGGCCCGTCGGTGTGGTCAGCCCCGCTCGGGCCCGGTGGCCACCGGACGGGAGCCGTCCGAGGACCATTCGCTCCAGGAGCCCACATACAGGGCCGCCGGAACGCCCGCGACCGCCAGCGCCAGCACCTGGTGCGCGGCCGAGACCCCGGAGCCGCAGTACACCCCGACCTCGGCGTCCCCGGTGGCGCCCAGGGCCGCGAACCGCTCGGCCAGCCGCTCGGCGGGCAGGAAGTGGCCGTCGTCCGTGACGTTCTCCGCCGTGGGGGCGGAGACCGCGCCCGGGATATGGCCGCCGACGGGGTCGATGGGCTCGACCTCCCCCCGGTAGCGCTCGCCCGCGCGGGCGTCCAGCAGCACCCCGCGCCGCGCGAGCGCCGCAGCGTCGTCCGCCTCCAGCAGCGGCAGGGCCCCGGGGCGCGGGACGAAGTCGCCCTCGGGCGCGTCCGGCGCCTCGGTGGTCAGCGAGCCGCCGACCGCCGTCCAGGCGGGCAGACCCCCGTCGAGCACCCGGACGGACGGATGCCCCGCCCAGCGCAGCAGCCACCAGGCGCGCGCCGCGGCCCACCCCTGTCCGCCGTCGTACGCCACCACGCGCCGGTCCTGACTCACCCCGGCTCGGCGCATAGCGGACGCGAACGCGGAAAGATCGGGCAAGGGGTGGCGGCCGGACTTTCCGGGCGGGCCCGCGAGCTCGGTGTCGAGATCGACGTAGACGGCACCGGGCAGATGCCCCGCCTCGTATGCGGGGCGGCCGGGAGGCCCGCCGAGCTGCCAACGCACATCGAGCAGGAGCGGAGGATGATCCTCCGCCAGCTCGCTCATGAGATCGGATGCGGTGATGATGGCATGCATAGGGATCATCCTTGCGTAGGTATCTCTGCGTCGATTGGACCACCCGGTCACCCGGTGTACGTCCGGGTGACACCCGAGCGCAATGAAGCCGAAACGGATGTGCGGTAATAATTCGGGCATTCTGCTGCGGGGCACGGCGAATTGCGGCTCCGCCAGGGCGCTATGTGCGACAGGTGGTGCAAACATCATCGGGCCCCCCGCATCAGCACCTCCGCACGACCGCCCCGCGCCGCCGACCGGCCCGGGGCCGTACGTCCACCACGATGGTCCGAGGAGAGATTGACGTATGACCGAGGCAGCGACTCGGCGCACACCGGGCACGCCCTGCTGGACGAGTCTGATGGTGCACAGCCTTGCCGCGACACAGGACTTCTACCACTCCCTGTTCGGGTGGGAGTTCACCCCGGGCCCCCAGCAGCTCGGCGCGTATGTCCGCGCGGTCCAGGGCGGCCGGCCGGTCGCCGGGTTGAGCGAGCTGCCTCCGGAACGCCATCTGCCCGTGGCCTGGATGACCTATCTGGCCTCCGACGACGCCGATGAGACCGCCGAGATGATCCGCGCGTGCGGCGGCACCGTGGCGGTGGGCCCGCTGGACGCCGACGAGGCCGGCCGGATGCTGATCGCCGCCGACCCCGAGGGCGCGGTGTTCGGGGTGTGGCAGGAGTGCACGTACGCGGCGGCGGAGCCCGGGGCGCCGGGCACCCCCGTCTGGCACGAGCTGCTGACCCGCGAGGGCACCGGGGTGCTGAAGTTCTACCGGATGGTCTTCGGCTACCAGGCGGAGGCGGCCCCGGAGGAGCCGGGCTGCCGCACGCTGCGCCTGGACGGCCGGCCGGTCTGCGCGATCCAGAGCGTGGGCGGCGCCCTGCCGCGCGGCCGCGGCCCGTACTGGATGACCCACTTCGCGGTGGACGACGTGGACGAGACCGTGCGCCGGGTGACCGCGCTGGGCGGTCAGGTGGTGCGGCCTCCGTCGCGGGGAGCGAGCGGCCATCGGGCCACGGTGCGGGACCCGGAAGGCGCCGCCTTCACCGTCGTACGGCGCACCGAGGGCTGAGCCGGAGCGCCCGCCGGAGGGCCGGGGAGCCGTGAGCCGGGGGGGCCGGCCGGAGGGCCTGGGCCACGAGGCGAGCGTCGGCCGGAGGGCCGGGCCACGGGAGGACCCGTCAGTCGACGGGCAGCACATCCGGCGACAGGGCGGCGGCGCGCGCCCGGGCGGCCGTCATCCGGCGCCGGTGGTGGCGCCGGCACAGCACCTCGTAACCGACCTCGCTCCCCGGCCGGTTGACGTCGCCCACGACCACCTGGGCGCCCTCGACGACCATCTGGCCGCCGACCGTACGGGCGTTGTGCGTCGCTCGGGCGCCGCACCAGCACAACGCCTCCACCTGCAGCACCTCCACCCGGTCGGCGAGCTCCACCAGGCGCTGGGAGCCGGGGAAGAGCTTGCTGCGGAAGTCGGTGGTGATGCCGAAGGCGAAGACGTCCACCTCCAGGTCGTCCACCACCCGGGCGAGTTGGTCGATCTGCGGCGGGGTCAGGAACTGCGCCTCGTCGGCGATGACGTAGTCGACCCGGCCCCCGGCGGTCAGCGCCTGGACCACATGGGTGTAGAAGTCGAGGTCGTCGGCGACCTCGATCGCCTCGGTGGCCAGCCCGAGCCGCGAGGAGAGCTTGCCCTCGCCCTCCCGGTCGTCCCGGGTGTAGATCATCCCCTGGAGCCCGCGCGCCGAGCGGTTGTGCTGGATCTGCAGAGCGAGGGTGCTCTTTCCGCAGTCCATCGTTCCGGAAAAGAACACCAGCTCGGGCATGAGGAGGCGGGGCCTTTCGTAGGGCGGGGGTGACCGGGGCGGGCGTGAACGGGCGGGAGTGAACGGGGCGGAGCTGAACGGGGCGGAGCTGAACGGGGGCGCTCAGGAGCGTACTTCGAGGAGCGGCACCAGCTGCTCCAGGGGGGTCATCGAACCGTGCAGCCCGACCATGGCGGACTCCTTGGGCTCGGTGTGCGAGGCGACGATCGCGACGTCGTCGCGCGCGGCGGCCACGATATCGCCGATCCGCTGGTACACCCGGTCGTCGACGCCCTTACCGCCGCCATCGGCACCGCCGGGCCCGCCGAACCAGCCCGCCTCGATGGCCTCGTCACGGCCGGCCACCCACATCCGCTCCCCCAGCACCTCGCGCCAGACGGCCAGCACATCGCCCGCGGCACCGGGGACGGCGTACACATGGCGGGCGCGGCCCTCGCCGCCGAGCAGCGAGACGCCCGCGCGCAGCTCCCAGTCCTCGTCGAAGTCGATGCGCGACTCCGGGTCGAAGGGGATGTCGATCATGCCGTGGTCGGCGGTGACATAGAGCGCCGCGCGGGGCGGCAGCCGCTCGGCGAGCCGCTGGGCGAGCCCGTCGACATAGCGGAGCTGGTCACGCCACTCGGGCGAGTCCACGCCGAAGCGGTGCCCCTTGCCGTCCACCTCGCTGTAGTACGTGTAGACGAGCGAGCGGCCCGCGGCCCCGAGCTGCTCGGCCGCGAGGTCCATCCGCTCCTCACCGGTGAGCCGCCCGTGGAAGGTGCCACCGCTGAGCGCGACCTTGGTGAGCGGGGTCTCGGCGAAGGTCGGCGCGGAGACCTGGCAGGTGTGCACGCCCGCGGCGTCCGCGAGCTGGAAGACGGTCGGATACGGCTGCCAGGCGTGCGGCTCCGTCCAGGGCTGCCAGCGCAGCTGGTTCATCAGCTGGCCGGTGTCCGGGTCCCGCACCGTGTAGCCGGGCAGGCCGTGGGCGCCGGGGGGCAGTCCGGTGCCGACCGAGGCGAGCGAGGTAGCGGTGGTGGACGGGAAGCCCGCGGTGAGCGGCTCCCCCGAGCCGTTCAGCGAACTGGGCAGCAGCGAGGTCAGGAAGGGCGCCTCGTCGGGGTGGGCGCGCAGCAGCTCCCAGCCGAGGCCGTCCACCAGGAAGACGCAGACGCGGTCGGCGGGGGCCAGCAGCAGATCGGAGGAGAGCCCCGGGACCTCCTGGCCCGCGGCCACGGCGGGCAGCAGATCGGCGAGCGAGCCGGTGCCGTACCGCGGCAGGGGCGCGGACCGGGGGTCGAGCGGGGTGGGCTCGGGCCAGAGGGAGGCGGTGGAGGGCAGCGGGCCGGTGGCGGAACCGGACATCAGCGGCCGGTGTCCGGGGTGGCCGCGGTGGCCTCGGAGAGCGCCTGGGCGAAGGCGAGGGTCTGACGGACGGTGTCGGGGCCGTCCCCGGCCTCGCTGACGCGCAGGCTGAGGTCGTCGGCGGTGGAGGAGCCGGTGTAGCCGTGGTCGGCCTCGCAGTTGGGGTCGCCGCAGGCGGCGGGCTCCAAGTCCAGGCGGCTGACGGCGCCCCAGCCGATGGTCAGCACGACCTCGCGGGGCAGCGTGCCCGGGGTGTACGACTCGGGGTTGGCGACGACGCGGCTGAGCACGACCGAGGAGATCCGCTGGAGCTTCACGGACTCGGTGGAGGTGGTGGCGTACGGCGACGGGGAGGTGCCGTCCGCGGCCTGCTCGTCGGTGTGGCTGACGATGAAGCGGTTGCCGGTGAGGACGAGGACCGTCACATGGCGGCGGACCTCGTTGGCGTCGAAGGTGGTCTCCTGGTGGACCAGGTACGACACGATGGGCTCGCCGCCCACGGCGGCCTCCACCGCCTCGGCCACGAGTGCCGGGTAATAGCCGCTGCGCTCGATCGCCGCGCGCAGCCCCTGGGTCGTCGTACCGGTCTTCGCCATGTGCACCATCCTACGGGGCGACGCCGACACGGGCGCCCGTGCCCGCCAAGGCTCGGACGACTCATGAGGCGACTCGGCAGACGACTCGGCGGACGACTCGGCGGACGACTCGGCGGACGACTCGGCGGGCGGCTCAGTAGGCGGGCATGTGGCGGGGGCCGAGGTCGGTGCGCGGGGGCGGCGGGGCGAGCCGCGCCGAGGCGCCGAGCACGGACAGGCCGTGCTGGGCGACGACGACGGGTTCGAGGTCGACGGCGACCATCTCGGGATGGTCGTCCACCAGGCGGGACACCCTCAGCAGCAGCTCTTCCAGGGCCGCGGTGTCCACCGGCTTGGAGCCGCGCCAGCCGAACAGCAGCGGCGCGGTCCGGATGGACCGGATCAGCCCGGCGGCGTCCCGGGCGGTGACGGGGACGAGGCCGTGGGCGGTGTCGCCGAGCAGTTCGGACGGGGCACCGGCGAGCCCGAAGGAGAGCACGGCCCCGGCGGCGGGGTCGATGGCGGCCCGTACGACGGTGTCCACGCCGCGCGGCGCCATCCGCTGGACGACCAGCCCCAGTTCCTCGGGGCGGCCCAGGTAGTCGGTCAACTCGGCGTAGGCCCGGCGCAGTTCCGCCTCGCTGCCCAGCTCCAGCCGGACCCCGCCCAGGTCGGCGCGGTGGCGCAGATGGGAGGCGGTGGGCTTGAGCGCGACCGGGAAGCCGAGCCGTTCGGCGGCCCTTACGGCGGCGTCGGGGTCGGGCGCGGGGAGGGCGGGCAGCACGCTGACGCCGTAGCGGGCCAGGAGGCGCTGGGTGTCGGCGGCGGACAGCTCGACGCCGGGGCCCGGGCCGTCGCCGAGCCCACCGCTCGTGGCTTCGCCGGTCCCGACACCGATGTCACGGCCGGTCCCGCCTCCCATGTCACGACCGGTTCCGCCGCCGGTTCCGGCGCTCGCGCCGTCGCCGGTCCCGACCCCCGCGCCGTCGCCGCCCGGGCCCTCGGCCGGGGCGAGCAGCACCTGGATGTCGGCGGCGGCGCCCGCCTCGTCGATGTCGTCGTACTCCGGGACCCGCCCGGGCTCGGCGGCCTCCTGCCGCCAGCGCGCGTACCGCACGGCCTCGGCGAGCGCGCGCACGGCCCGCTCGGCGGCGGGGTAGGCGGGGATCCGGCGGGTGCCGGGGGCGGGCTCGCCGCCGGTGCCGGCCAGGGCCTGCGCAAGCTCCTGGATCTCCAGGTGGACCACCGCCACCGGTTTGGCCGGACCGGGCCCCGGAGCCTGCGCCGCCTCCCTTACGGCCGCGGCGAGGGCCTGCGCGCTGCCGTCGCCGACCCACGGGATGGCGGTGACGACCACGGCGTCGCAGGTGTCGTCGGCCAGGGCCTCGGTCAGGGCGCGCCGGAAGTCGTCCGGGGTGGCGTCCGTAGTGAGGTCGCGGGGCGGCAGCGGGCGGAGTCCCTCGGTGAGGCAGGCGTCGTAGGTGATCAGGCCGAGCGACTCGGAGTTGCCGAGGATGGCGACGCGTGGACCGGCGGGCAGCGGCTGGGAGGCGAGCAGCACCCCGGTGTCGGCGAGTTCGGTCACGGTGTCGACCCGGATGACGCCCGCCTGCCGCAGCAGATCGGAGACGGTGGCGTCCGGGATCCGGGTGGTGGGCACGGCGTGGCCGGTGGGGGCGCTGCCGGTGTGGCGGGCGCCCTTGACGACGACCACCGGTTTGACGGCCGCGGTGCGCCTGGCGAGCCGCGTGAACTTGCGGGGGTTGCCGATCGACTCCAGGTACATCAGGACGACGTCGGTCAGCGGATCGTCGTACCAGTACTGGAGCAGGTCGTTGCCCGAGACGTCGGCGCGGTTCCCGGCGGACACGAAAGTCGATATTCCCGCGATCCCGGCGAGGCTCGCCAGCCCGGCGCCGCGCCGGTTCAGCCCGGACAGCAGCGCGATGCCGATCGCCCCGGACTGGGTGAACAGGCCCAGTCGGCCGGGGTTGGGCAGATGCGGGGACAGGGAGGCGTTCAGCCGGACGCCGTCGGCGGTGTTGATGACGCCGAAGGCGTTGGGCCCGATGACGCGCATGCCGTAGGACCGGGCCTGGCGGACGAGGTCGCGCTGCCGGTCGCGGCCCTCGCGCCCGCTCTCGGCGTATCCGGCCGAGAGCACGACGAGCCCCTGGACGCCGTGGTCGCCGCACTCGGCCACGACGGCGGGCACCCGCTCGGCGGGGACGGCGACGACGGCCAGGTCCACGGGCTCCTCTATGGCGCGCAGCGAGCGGTGGGCCGGGACGCCCTCGGGCTCCAGGCGCGCCATGCCGTCGGGGAAGGCGTGGTTGACGGCGTGGACGCGCCCGGTGAAGCCGCCGTCCAGGAGGTTGCGCAGCACGGTGCGGCCGACGCCGCCGGGCGTGCGGCTGGTGCCGATGACGGCCACGGAGCCGGGCGCGAGCAGCCGCTGGACGGACCGGGCCTCGGCCCGCTGCTCGCGGGCGCGCATGACGGCCAGGGAGCGGTCGGTGGGCTCGAGGTCGAACTCGAGGCGGACGACCCCGTCCTCGAAGCTGCGCTTCTGGGTGTAGCCCGCGTCCGTGAACACCTTGATCATTTTGTTGTTGGCGGGCAGCACCTCGGCGGCGAACCGCCGGATGCCCCGCTCGCGCGCCACGGCGGCGATGTGTTCGAGGAGCGCGGAGGCCACCCCGCGGCCCTGGTGGGCGTCCTGGACGAGGAAGGCGACCTCGGCCTCGTCGGCGGGGGCCGCGGCCGGCATCCCCCGGCCGTCGATGCGGTCGTACCGAACGGTGGCGATGAACTCATCCCCCACGATGGCCGCCAGGCCCACCCGGTCGACGTAGTCGTGGTGGGTGAAGCGGTGGACATCGCGGTCGGAGAGACGGGGGTAGGGCGCGAAGAAGCGGTAGTACTTCGACTCGTCCGAGACCCGCTCGTAGAAGCTGACCAGCCGCTGGGCGTCATCGGGGGTGATGGGCCTGATCTGTGCCGTACCGCCGTCCCGGAGCACCACATCGGCTTCCCAGTGGGTCGGGTAGGCGTGATGGTCCGACGGGCTCCGCATGGGAGCCAGGGTACGGGCCCGCCCGGTCCGAATGGTGGACACCCTTGCGTCGGGGCCAAGTGTCGGGGGAAGGTCCGTATCGGGCCAGTCCGGGCATGCCCGGGCTCACTCGGACATCGTTCGGGTGAATCCGGACACCGTATGATTTTGGTCTAGACAACAGCACCCGTCACACCTGAAGGGCAACACCATGGCTGAGCGCCGCGTCACCATCGGCTGGGCCGAGGGCCTGCACGCCCGCCCTGCGTCGATCTTCGTCCGGGCGGCCACCGCCTCCGGCGTCCCCATCACGATCGCCAAGGGCGACGGCACCCCGGTCAACGCCGCCTCCATGCTGGCCGTGCTCGGCCTGGGCGCCCAGGGCGGCGAGGAGGTCGTCCTCGCCTCCGACGCGGACGACGCCGAGGTCGCGCTCGACCGTCTGGCGAAGCTGGTGGCGGAGGGCCTCGAGGAGCTTCCCGAGACCGTCTGACCCCGGGCGAGCCCTGTCTGGAATTCCCGGCTGATTCTCAGGCGATTTCAGGGATTCGGCACGGCGGGGCCGCGGTGGCCGTATTGGTCGCCGCGGCCCCGCCGTTTTTCTGTTTCCGCCCACAGAATTCCCAAGGAGTTGTATACGGGAGCTCTGTTAATTCCGGCCGCTCGCCGTGTTGACGGTATGTTTCGAAGTCCTCACCGGAATCGGGCGGCGCAGCCGGTATTCCGACAGCGCGCGCTCGGTGTGCGCGGTGGCGAGCGCCCGCGCGCGGTCGGCGTCGCCGCGCGCCACCGCGTCCACCAGCGCGCCGTGCTCCGCCCAGGACTCCACGGCCCGCGCGGTCGGATCGGGGCGGGCGGCCGGGTCGGGGCGCGCGGCGCCCTCGGGCGGCGCGGGCCGCGCCCCGGGAGCGGCCGCGTACACCCACGCGGTCTTACGGCGCAGCTGGACGAGCAGCGCGGCCAGGCTCGGGCTGCCGGACGCCTGGGCCAGCGTCTCGTGGAACCAGTCGCCCAGCGGCCGCAGTTCGCCGAGCTGACCGCCCTGGGCGCGCTCCCGGCCGAGCCGGACCAGCCCGCGCAGCACCTTCAGATGGGCCTCGGTGCGACGCTGCGCGGCCCGTGCGGCGCCCAGTGGCTCCAGCAGCGCGCGGATGTCCAGCAGATCGGCCGCCTCGCGCTCGGAGGGCTGGGCCACGCAGGCCCCCGCGTGCCGCCGGGTCGTCACGAAGCCCTCGGACTCCAGGGTGCGCAGGGCCTCGCGCACCGGCACCCGGGAGACGCCGTAGCGCCGGGCGAGGAGTTCCTCGGTGAGGCGGCTGCCGGGCTGATACGCGCCGGAGACGATGTCGTCGCGAATCGCCGCGCAGACCGCGTGTGCCGAAATCCGGCGACCGCCCTGGACCGCGTTCGTATCCCCGCTCACTTACGGTCCCGCATTGTCGAACCTCCGCCTTAACGCCCGCGAAACGCGCCATGGAATGCGCGTTGAACGACTCTATTCCACGCGGACGCCTTTTCCGATGGCAGGGAGCATTTCATGGATATTTTTTGGTCAGGCGGGCGGCGGCACGCCGAAGGCCCCGTCCGGCGGACGGGGCCTTCTCGGAAGTCTCGCGGGATCTCATGATCTCGGGTCTCGGGATCGGGAGACCGCGCGGCGTTCGCGTCGGTCGCGCGACGGGTCAGACGTTGACGCCGTGCGTGCGCAGGTACGACAGGGGGTCGATGTCCGAGCCGTAGTCCGCGCTGGTGCGGGCCTCGAAGTGCAGATGCGGTCCGGTGACGTTGCCGGTGGCGCCCGACAGGCCGATCTGCTGGCCGGGGGTGACCTTCTGGCCGACCGAGACGCTGATCGACGACAGGTGGCCGTACTGGGTGTAGGTGCCGTCGTTCATCTTGATGACGACATTGTTGCCGTAGGAGCCGCCCCAGCCCGCCTCGACGATCTCGCCCATGCCCACGGAGTGCACCGCGGTGCCGGTGGAGGCGTGGAAGTCGATCCCGGTGTGGGTGCCGGAGGACCACAGGCCGCTGGACGCCTGGTAGCCGGTGGAGACGTAGGAGCCGCTGATCGGCGACACGAAGGTGTTGAGGCGCTTGCGCTCGGCCTCGCGCGCCGCGCGCTCCTTGGCCTCACGCTCGGCCTTGGCCTTCTTCGCCGCGGCCTCCGCCTTCCTGGCGGCCTCCTGGCGGGCGATCGCCTCCGCCTTGGCCTTGGCGGCGGCCTGCTCGGCGGCGGTCTCCTGGGACTGCGCCTGGGCCTCGATGTGGTCCGCGATCCCGTCGCCGATCACGATCGCCTGGGTCAGACCAGTCTGCTGGGCATTGGAGCCCCCGTCGGCCGCGAACGCCTGTCCGGTGATCCCGGCGACCACACCCGAGGCGACGGTCGTGATGCCCACGACGTTCGCGCTGGTGCGGATGTTGACCTTGTTGGTGCGGCGATGCTTCCCGGTGGCAGTGCGGGTGGACGCCATACTGAGGCGCACTCCTTTCCTTCCTTCTCGCCTACCGGGTTAGCTGACGGGTTCGGAGCAGGAAGGTCTCCTACGGACCCCTCCCCCGGCCGGGGAAGGCGCCCGATTCACCCCTGGGGACGTGTTGGGTCCCCGGCTCCCCTGGCTCGCGCCGTACGGGGACTCGGCGATGACTGTCCGGTGCCGCGGGTGCGGCGGGTCGCTGGCGAACAGCCGGACTGACGCTAAACGGGCCCGCTTTCGATCACCAAACGGTTCCGGTTTTTTGTTGCTCTCCCCACAAACCAAACAAGCAGTCAATCCCATAAATCGGGCATGTTGGAAGGACCCCGACGCCCTCACGGGGCCGGGGTCCTTCCTTCGTCGGCTCATGGACCGGACGTCCGCCGGACCGCCTGCCGGGCCGTCAACGAGCGGGCCGGAGCAACAGCTCATCGAACGGTTCCGGCCAACTCTCCTCGGCTCAGCCGGAGATGACGCGCACCTCGCCGATGCCCAGCGCCCGGACCGGCTCCTCGATCGCCGAGGCGTCCCCGACCAACACCGTGACCAGCCGGTCCGCCGGGAAGGCGCTCACCACCGCGGCGGTGGCCTCCACCGTGCCGGTCTCCGCCAGACGGGCGTACAACTGCGCCTGGAAGTCGTCCGGAAGGTGCTGCTCGACCTGATCGGCGAGGGTGTTCGCCACGGACGCCGCCGTCTCGTACTTCAGCGGGGCGACGCCCACCAGGTTCTGCACCGCGACATCGCGCTCGTCGTCGGTCAGCCCCTCCTCCTTCAGCGTGCGCAGCACCTTCCAGAGGTCGTCCAGCGCGGGGCCGGTGACCTCGGTGGCCACCGAGCCGCTGATCGCCAGCATCGCGGCGCCCGAGGATCCGCCCGTGGGCGACGGGGGCCCGGAGCGCAGCACCTGGCCGAAGGCGCGCACCCCGTAGGTGTAGCCCTTCTCCTCGCGCAGCACGCGGTCGAGGCGGGAGGTGAGGGTGCCGCCCAGGCAGTACGTGCCGAGCACCTGCGCGGGCCAGACCCGGTCGTGGCGGTCGGCGCCCACCCGCCCGATGAGCAGCTGGGTCTGCACCGCGCCCGGCCGGTCGACGATCACCACACGGCCGGTGTCGTCCGCGACGATCGGGGGCACCGTGCGCGGCGCGCCCGCACCGCCCGTCCAGGCACCGAGGGTGTCCGCGAGCGCCCGGTCCAGGTCGACGCCGCCGAGGTCGCCCACGATGACGGCGGTGGCGGTGGAGGGGCGGAGATGTGCCTCGTAGAAGGCCCGCACGGCCGCGGCGTCGATGCCCTCGATGGTCTCCTGGGTGCCCTGCCGCGGCCGGGACATCCGGGACTCGGCCGGGAAGAGCTCCGCGGAGAGGGCCATGGAGGCGCGGCGGGCCGGGTTGGCCAGCTCATGGGGGATCTCGTCCAGCCGGTTGCGCACCAGCCGCTCGACCTCGCCGTCCGGGAAGGCGGGGGCGCGCAGCGCGTCGGCCAGCAGGCCGAGCGCCTTGGGCAGCCGGGAGGCCGGGACCTCCAGGGAGACGCGGACGCCGGCGTGGTCGGCGTGGGCGTCCAGCGTGGCGCCGCAGCGCTCGAGCTCGGCGGCGAACTCCTCGGCGTCGTGCTTGTCGGTGCCCTCCGACAGGGCGCGCGCCATGATCGTGGCGACGCCTTCGAGCCCGGCCGGCTCGGCGTCCAGCGGCGCCTCCAGGTTGATCTCCACGGCGACGACCTGCTGGCCGGGGCGGTGGCAGCGCAGCACGGTGAGGCCGTTGGGCAACACACCGCGCTCGGGGGCCGGGAACGCCCACGGCCTGGGGGCGCCGCCCTTGGGCTGCGGGTGGAAGGTCATGGTCGCGGTGACGGCGTCGCTCACTGGGCCGCCTCCCCTTCTGCGTCGGTCTCGGCGGCTTCGGCGGTGTCGGCTGCGTCCTCGGCGCCCTGGACGGGCTCGTAGACCAGCACGGCGCGGTTGTCGGGGCGCAGCCGCGCCGCGGCCACGGCCCGCACCTCCTCGGGGCTGATGTCGAGCACCCGCTCCACGGCGGTCAGCGCCAGCTGCGGGTCGCCGAAGAGCACCGCGTAACGGCAGAGCTCGTCGGCCCGGCCGCCGACCGTGGCCAGCCGGTCCAGCCACTCGCGCTCGATCTGCGCCTGGGCGCGCTCCATCTCCTGCGGGGTCGGCCCCTCCTCGGCGAAGCGGGCCAGCTCCTCGTCGACGGCGGCCTCGATGGCGGGCACCTCGACGCCGCCGGAGGTCTTCACGTCCAGCCAGCCCAGCGAGGGGGCGCCCGACAGCCGCAGCAGGCCGAACCCGGCGGCCACGGCGGTGCGGTCGCGGCGCACCAGGCGGTTGTGGAGCCGGGAGGACTCGCCGCCGCCGAGGACGGTCAGTGCCAGGTCGGCGGCGTCGGCCTCACGGGTGCCGTCGTGCGGCAGCCGGTAGGCGGCCATCAGGGCGCGGGCCGGGACCTCCTCCTCCACGACCTCGCGCAGCTGGCCGCCGATCACCTCCGGGAGCGTGCCGTCGCGGGGCGGCCGCTTGCCCTCGTGGGAGGGGATGGAGCCGAAGTACTTCTCGACCCAGGCGAGCGTCTGCTCGGGGTCGATGTCGCCGACGATCGACAGCACGGCGTTGTTGGGGGCGTAGTAGGTGCGGAAGAACTCCCGCGCGTCCTCCAGGGAGGCCGCGTCCAGGTCGGCCATCGAGCCGATCGGGGTGTGGTGGTACGGGTGGCCCTCGGGGTACGCCATGGCGACGAGCTTCTCGAAGGCGGTGCCGTACGGGACGTTGTCGTACCGCTGGCGGCGCTCGTTCTTGACGACGTCGCGCTGGTTCTCCAGGCTCTCCTCGTCCAGAGCGGTCAGGAGCGACCCCATCCGGTCGGCCTCCAGCCACAGGGCGAGCTCGACCTGGTGGGCGGGCATGGTCTCGAAGTAGTTGGTGCGCTCGAAGCTGGTCGTGCCGTTGAGCGAGCCACCGGCCCCCTGCACCAGCTCGAAGTGGCCGTTGCCGGTGACCTGCGCCGAGCCCTGGAACATCAGGTGCTCGAAGAGGTGCGCCAGGCCGGTGCGCCCCTTGACCTCATGGCGCGAGCCGACGTCGTACCACAGACAGACCGCGGCGACCGGGGTCAGATGGTCCTCGGAGAGCACCACGCGCAGGCCATTGGCCAGGCGGTGCTCAGTCGCTTTCAAGCCGCCGGAGCCGGCCTGCTGCGTGGCCGTGTGACCCATGGGCATGTACGTCCCTTCGATCGCGTGATGGAGCGCGTGTCAGCCGCTTGCGCAGCGCTTCTGTCACTGTATGCAAGGGGACGGACATCTGGCGAAGTTCCGGTCCACTCCCGTCCCGCCGAGCTGTCCCGAACCGTTTCCGCGCCCCCTCCGGCGCCGGTTCCGGGCCCCTTCGAGGGGGCTTCGCGCGGGGCCGCCGGGCGCGGTTCCGGGGCCCGCCCCGGCCGCGAGCGCCCCGGGCCGTTCCACACTTGTCGGTGGACGGGGCCACAATGGTCCGCGTCAGATCCCGCATCGGCAGTTGAAGGAGCCCCAAGCGCGATGGCCCGCCGCCGCACGAAGACCCCGCCGCCGGACGACTTCGAGGAGCGCATCCTCGACATCGACGTCGTCGACGAGATGCAGGGCTCCTACCTCGAGTACGCCTACTCGGTCATCTACTCGCGCGCGCTGCCCGACGCCCGTGACGGGCTCAAGCCCGTGCACCGCCGCATCCTCTACCAGATGAACGAGATGGGCCTGCGCCCCGAGCGCTCCTATGTGAAGTGCGCCCGCGTCGTCGGCGAGGTGATGGGAAAGCTCCACCCGCACGGCGACGCGTCGATCTACGACGCGCTGGTGCGCATGGCGCAGCCGTTCTCCATGCGCCTGCCGATGGTCGACGGCCACGGGAACTTCGGCTCGCTGGGCAACGACGACCCGCCGGCCGCGATGCGGTACACCGAGTGCCGGATGGCGTCGGCGACCTCGCTGATGACCGAGTCGATCGACGAGGACACGGTCGACTTCTCCCCGAACTACGACGGCAGTGAGCAGGAGCCGGTCACCCTCCCCGCCGCCTATCCGAACCTCCTGGTCAACGGCACGTCCGGGATCGCGGTCGGCATGGCCACCAATATGCCGCCGCACAACCTGGGCGAGGTCATCGCCGCCGCCCGCCATCTGATCAGGCACCCGGGCGCGGACCTGGACACCCTCATGCGGCACGTGCCGGGGCCCGACCTGCCCACCGGCGGCCGGATCGTGGGCATGAGCGGCATCCGGGACGCGTACGAGACGGGCCGCGGCACCTTCAAGATCCGCGCCACGGTGGCCGTGGAGGACGTGACGGCCCGCCGCAAGGGCCTGGTCGTCACCGAGCTGCCCTTCGCGGTGGGGCCCGAGAAGGTCATCTCCAAGATCAAGGACCTGGTCGGCGCGAAGAAGCTCCAGGGCATCGCGGACGTCAAGGACCTCACCGACCGTGAGCACGGGCTGCGGCTGGTGATCGAGATCAAGAACGGCTTCAACCCCGAGGCCGTGCTGGAGCAGCTCTACAAGCTCACGCCGATGGAGGAGTCCTTCGGCATCAACAACGTGGCGCTGGTGGACGGCCAGCCGCTCACGCTGGGCCTCAAGGAGCTGCTGGAGGTCTACCTCGACCACCGCTTCGACGTGGTCCGGCGGCGCAGCGAGTTCCGGCGCACCAAGCGGCGGGACCGGCTGCACCTGGTCGAGGGCCTGCTGGTGGCCCTGCTCGACATCGACGAGGTCATCCGCCTCATCCGGCAGAGCGAGAACGCGGCCGAGGCCAAGCGGTCCCTCATCGAGCGCTTCGGCCTCTCCGACGTCCAGACGCAGTACATCCTGGACACCCCGCTGCGCCGGCTGACCAAGTTCGACCGGCTGGAGCTGGAGTCGGAGCGCGACCGGCTCAACGCCGAGATCGAGGAGCTGACCCGGATCCTCGACTCCGACGCCGAGCTGCGCAAGCTGGTCTCCTCCGAACTGGCCGCGGTGGCCAAGAAGTTCGGCACCCCGCGCCGCACGGTGCTGCTGGAGTCGTCGAACGCGCCGGTGACCGCGGTGCCGCTGGAGGTCGCGGACGACCCCTGCCGGGTGCTGCTGTCCTCCACCGGGCTGCTGGCCCGTACCGCCAACGGCGAGCCGTTCCCGGTCGAGGGGAAGGCCAAGCGCGCCAAGCACGATGTGATCGTCTCCGCGGTCCCGGCCACGGCCCGTGGCTCCGTGGGAGCGGTGACCTCCACCGGGCGGCTGCTGCGGCTCTCGGTGATCGACCTCCCGATGCTCCCGGAGTCGGCCGCACCCCCGAATCTGGCGGGCGGGGCGCCCATCGCCGAGTTCCTCTCGCTGGAGGACGACGAGGAGCTGATCTGCCTCACCACCCTGGACGAGTCCTCACCGGGGCTCGCGATCGGCACGGAGCAGGGCGTCGTCAAGCGCGTGGTCCCCGACTACCCCGCCAACAAGGACGAGTTGGAGGTCATCGGCCTCAAGGAGGGCGACCGGATCGTGGGCGCGGTGGAGCTCTCCACCGGCGAGGAGGACCTGGTCTTCATCACCGACGACGCCCAGCTGCTGCGCTACGCGGCCGGCCAGGTGCGGCCGCAGGGCCGCGCCGCGGGCGGTATGGCGGGCATCAAGCTCGGCTCCGGCGCCAAGGTGATCTCGTTCACGGCCGTCGACCCGGCGAGCGACGCGGTGGTCTTCACGGTGGCGGGCGCGAGCGGCACGCTCGATGACTCGGTGCAGCAGTCGGCCAAGCTCACCCCCTTCGACCAGTACCCGCGCAAGGGCCGGGCCACCGGCGGGGTGCGCTGCCAGCGGTTCCTGAAGGGCGAGGACCGCCTGGTCATGGCCTGGGCGGGCACGGTCCCGGCCCGCGCGGCGGGGGCGAACGGATCCCCGGCGGCACTGCCGGAGATCGACCCGCGCCGGGACGGCTCGGGCGAACCGCTCGCCAAGCCGGTGACGGTGGTGGCCGGGCCGGTGTAGCCCGGACGGGCCGGTCTGGTCGGACGGGCCCGATCTGGCTGAACGGGCCGGACGGACTGGTCAGGCTGGTCTGGCTTGACGGGCAGGGCGGGTCGAACGAGCGCGCAGGGGCGCGGCGCCGCGAGGTGCCGCGCCCCTCGCCGTTCCCGGGCACCCGCGCCGTTCACGCCCCTCGGGCCCGTCCGCACAGGCCGCCCCGCTCCCGGCGCGCGGTACGGCCCGCCGGGGCCCGGCATGACCCGATGTGACGGCCGCCCCGCTCCCGGCGCGCGGTACGGCCGCTCGCCGCGTTGCCGGAGTGGCCCGAGTACGTCTCCCGCCCAGGCCGGGGACGACCCCGCGCCGTGCTCGCGACCGCGCCAGGCTCCCCTGGCTGCCGCCGGGAGAGGCACCTGCTCGCGGCCGGGCGCCCCGGCGAAGGTGGCCCCGGACGGCGGACGGCGGACGGCGGACGGCGGACGGCGGACGGCCAGGCAAACGATTCAGTGCCCACTGCCGTTGCGCCGGGCCCGCATCTGCCGGAGGGCGAGGCGCGCACCGGCGTGGCCACGGTCCGCCGCCCGCTGGAAGTGCCGCTCCGCCTCGCCCAGCTCGCCGTGGTCCAGGTGGACCGTACCGAGCACCACCATGGCCGAGAGATCACCCGTCGCGGCCGCCTTACCGAGCCAGTGGACCGCCTCGGCGTACGCGCCCCGCTGCCCCAGCCCGATGCCGTAGACGGTCATCCCCCGCGGATCACCGGCCTCGGCCGCCTTACGGGCGAGGGATTCGGGGATCGGCCGCCCCTCGTCGTAGGCCGCCCTCACCATGGCCCTCAGCCCGGGATCCAGCGAGCGCGCCCCGCGTCTCCCCCGGCGTCTGCGCCACCGCGCCCATAAGCCGTCCATATCCGCCCCCTCCGCCTCCTCCGCCCCTGGGCGCCATTTTCCCGCCTGCTCCCACCCCATGGAACGGCGAGTACGCGGCGGAATGCGGACTGTCGCGCTCCGCCGCCTCGGGTCGATGAGGCGCGATCCGGCTCCGGTCGTTCGCCCCTCCACCACGGCTCCGGGGCGTACGCGCGGCCCGATGGGCGCTCTCGATCAAGAGAGGTTAGGCTTACCTTCGTGAGCACGTGCGCAACCGCCTCCCGCGACCTGTCCGAGCCGCTCGCCGGGACGGCGGCCACCGCCTCCACCTGGCTGCTGGTGGAACAGCCCGGGCCCTGGGGCACCGAGGCCCTCACCGCCAGTCGGCTCGACCCGGCCGTAGGGCGCGCCCTGGAGCGCGCCGCCGAGGGCACCGGCGTACGGGTCGCGCTGATCCGCCGCCCCGGCCGCCACGCCGATCTGCACACCGGCGCCCGGCACCGGGTGTTCGTGGCCCACACCCGGCCCGGCCGCTCCTGGATCCGCACCACCGCCCTGGACGACCCGGCACGGCTACTCGGCCTGGACTTCGCCGCGCTGGGCGCGGGCGACCCCGGCGGGCTCACCCTGCGGCCCCAGGCGCCCCACGAGCCCCATGACCCCGCCGCCTGGGAGGAGTACACGGGCGATCCGCTGGTGCTGGTGTGCACCAACGGCAAGCGCGACCGCTGCTGCGCCCTCCTCGGCCGCCCGCTCGCCGGTGAGCTGGCCGCCTCCGGGGTCCACGGCACCTGGGAGATCACCCATATCGGCGGCCATCGCTTCTCCCCCACCCTCGTCGTGCTGCCGCACGGCTACGCCTACGGCCGCGCCACCGCGCAGGGCGTCAAGGACGTCATCGAGGCGCTGCGGCACGGCCGGGTGGTCACCGGTGGCTGCCGCGGCCGCTCCACCTGGGAGCGCCCCGGCCAGGCGGCGGAGCTGGCCATCCGCGAGCTGACCGGCGAGGACGGGGCCGACGCGCTGACCGTCGTCGTACGGACCGAGCGCGAGGCCCGGGTCTGGTCCGTGACCGTCGCGCACCGCGACGGGCGGGTCTGGCAGGTGAGCGTCGCGCAGCTCGCCGCGGCTCCGCCGCGGCCGGAGAGCTGCGGCTTCCCCCTGGGCTCCCCGGCCCGGATGGAGGTCGTCGGGATCCGGACCGCCCAGCGGCCCGCACACGGCGTACGGGCGATGGCCGCCGGGCGCCTCTGACGCGTCGCCCCGCCCTCCGGGCGCCTCTGACCCCACCACCCCTCTCCAGCCGCCTCCGGCCTCCGCCCCGCCCCCGCCGCGCCCGTACCCACCCCCGTAGCACCCCGGGAACGCCACTCCGGCCCCCTCCCCAGGTCCTGCCCCGGCCCCTCCCACCCCGCTTGGTTACCCTTCGTTGCCATGAGCGCCGCGATACCGCCGGGGCCGGCCGCCACGGCCACAAGGTGGCGCATCGGCCGACCCCGACGCGTCTTCTCCCAGGTCCTGCTGATGCAGCTGGCCATCGCCACGGGTGTCACCGTGCTCGCGACCGGCCTCTTCCTCGCGCCGCTCAGCGATCACCTCGACGACCAGGCCATGCGCCGCGCCCTCGCCATCGCCCAGACCACGGCCGCCGAGCCCCGGATGGCCGACGCGCTCCAGCACACCCGGCCCACCCCCGGCGGGCCGGTGCAGACGGAGGCGGAACGTATCCGCAGGGCGACCGGCGCCGAATATGTCGTGATCATGGACCGGCGCGGGGTGCGCTGGTCCCACACCTCGCCGGGCGAGATCGGGAAGCATGTCTCCACCGACCCTACCGAGGCCCTCGAAGGCCGGGAGGTCATGGAGATCGACGAGGGCACCCTCGGCCGGTCGGCCCGCGGCAAGGTGCCCCTGCGCGCCAGGGACGGCCGCATCGTGGGCGCCGTCTCCGTGGGCATCTCCTACGAGAGCGTGCGCGCCCGGCTCGTCGCCGCGGTCCCGGAGATGCTCGCCTACGCGGGCGGCGCGCTCGCGGTCGGCGCCCTGGCCGCGTACGTGGTCTCCCGCCGGCTCCAGCGACGCACCCATGACCTGGCCTTCTCCGATATCTCGGCACTGCTGGCCGAGCGCGAGGCGATGCTGCACGGCATCCGGGAGGGTGTCGTCGCCCTCGACGGCCACGGCCGCATCCGGCTGATCAACGACGAGGCGCAGCGGCTGCTGGATCTGCGGCCCGAGGACACCGGGCAGCCCTTGGAGGCGGTGCTGGCCCCGGGCCGTACGCCCGATGTGCTGTCCGGGCGGGTCACCGGCGCCGATCTGCTGACCGTCAGCGGCGGCCGGGTGCTGGTCGCCAACCGGATGCCGACGGACGACGGCGGCGCGGTGGTCACCCTGCGTGACCGCACCGAGCTGGAGCGGCTGGGCCGCGAGCTGGACGGCACTCGCGGGCTGATCGACGCCCTGCGGGCCCAGGACCATGAGCACGCCAACCGGATGCACACGCTCCTCGGCCTGCTCGAACTCGAACTGCACGACGAGGCCATGGAGTTCATCACCGAGGCGATCGGGGTGCACCGGGCCACCGCCGAGCAGGTCACCGAGCTGGTGCACGATCCGCTGCTGGCCTCCCTGCTGGTCGGCAAGGCCACGGTCGCCACCGAGCGCGGCGTCTCGCTGACCGTCGCCGGGGACAGCCTGCTGCCCAACCGGCTGGTGGACCCACCGGGGCTGGTGACGATCGTCGGCAACCTCATCGACAACGCCCTGGACGCTGCGGTCGGTTCACCGGAGCCACGGGTCGAGGTGGAGCTGTGCACCGACGACCGTACGGTGCTGCTGCGGGTCTCCGACACCGGCCCCGGGATACCCGCCGACCGGCGCGACGTGGTCTTCACCGAGGGCTGGTCGACCAAGGAGCCGCCCGCGCACGGCAAGCGCGGCATAGGGCTCGCGCTGGTCCGCCGCCTCGCCGAACGCCAGGGCGGCAGTGTCCGCGTGTCCGACCGCGAGGGCGGGGGCGCGGAGTTCACCGTCGTCCTCCCCGAGGCGCTGGCCGAACAGCCGGCCGGGGCGCCGCTGACCGCGACAGGAGAGCCACGATGACCCTTGGAACCGGACCGGGCGGGCCCCTGGAGGTGCTGGTCGTGGACGACGACGTCCGGGTGGCCCGGGTCAACGCCGCGTACGTCGGCAAGGTGGCCGGGTTCCGCGTCGCCGGGCAGGCGCACACCGCCGCCGATGCGCTGGCCTTCCTGGAGGGCGCCCAGGGCAGCCACGTCGACCTGGTGCTGCTCGACCACTATCTGCCGGACGAGACGGGGCTGTCGCTGGTGCGGCGGCTGCGGCAGCTCGGCCACCACACCGACATCATCATGGTGACCGCGGCCCGCGACATCGCGACCGTCCAGGCGGCGATGCGCCATGGCGCGCTGCAATACCTCGTCAAGCCCTTCACCTTCGCGGGGCTGCGCGCCAAGTTGGAGGGGTACGCGGCGCTGCGCCGCGCCCTGGAGGGCGACGGCGAGGCCGGACAGGACCAGGTGGACCGGATCTTCGGCGCCCTGGGCGGCGCCTCGGCCGGCCCCGCCGAGCTGCCCAAGGGCCACTCGGCGCTCACCGCCGATCTCGTACGGGAGGTGCTGCGGGGCGCGGAGGGCCCGCTGTCGGCGCAGGAGGTGGCCGAGCGCGCCTCACTCAGCAGACAGACCGCACAGCGCTATCTGAAGCTGCTGGAGCGCACGGGCCGGGTGCGGCTCAGCCTCAAATACGGCGAGACCGGCCGCCCCGAGCACCGCTACGACTGGGTCTGAGCCCTCCCTGGCCTCAGGCCGCGCCCTTCCCTGCCTGAGGCAGCGCCCGCCCCTGCCTCAGGCCGCGCCCGCCCCGGTGAGCGCCCGCACCTCCGTCTCGGCGTGCTGGGCGGCATGGGCGGGGACGTCCGCGGGCGCCGGTGAGGTGACCGTCCCGAGCCAGCCCGCGAGGAACCCGAGGGGCACCGAGACCAGCCCCGGGTTCTGGAGCGGGAAGAGGTGGAAGTCCACCCCGGAGAAGATCGCGTCCGGGCCGCCGGAGACCACCGGGGACAGCACCACCAGCACCACCGCCGGAAGCAGCCCCCCGTAGACCGACCAGACCGCGCCGCGCGCGGTGAACCGCCGCCAGAACAGCGAGTACAGCAGCACCGGAAGGTTCGCCGACGCGGCGGCGGCGAACGCGAGCCCCACCAGGAACGCCACATTGAGGTCCTCGGCGAGCAGCCCCAGCCCGATCGCGGCCGCCCCGATCCCCACCGCCGCGATCCGCGCGACCGCCACCTCGCCGCGCGGGGTGCGGCCCGCCCGCCTGCTCAGCGAGGTGTGGAGGTCATGGGCGACGGAGGCCGAGGAGGCGAGGGTGATCCCGGCGACGACGGCGAGGATGGTGGCGAAGGCGATCGCGGCGACGACCGCGAACAGCACCGTGCCCCCGGTCGATCCGGCGCCGCCGCCGAGGTCGAGCGCGAGCAGCGGAACGGCCGTGTTCCCGGCCGCGTTGGAGGTCCGTACGGCATCGGTGCCCAGCACGGCGGCCGCACCGAAGCCGAGCACGATCGTCATCAGGTAGAAGCCGCCGATCAGCCCGATGGACCAGATCACCGAGCGGCGGGCGGCGCGGGCGGTGGGCACCGTGTAGAAGCGCGAGAGGATGTGCGGCAGCCCGGCGGTGCCCAGCACCAGGGCGAGGCCGAGGCTCACGAAGTCCAGCCGGGCGGTCCAGTCGCCGCCGTACTTGAGCCCGGGGGCGAGGAAGTCCACGCCATGGCCGCTGTTCCGCGCCGCGGTGCTGAGCAGGGCGTCGAGATCGCCGCGGAAGCGGACGAGGACCAAGGCGGTCAGCGCGACCGCCCCGCCCATCAGCAGCACGGCCTTCACGATCTGGATCCAGGTCGTGGCGCGCATCCCGCCGAGCGCCACGAAGACCACCATCAGGGTGCCCACGCCGATCACCGTCCAGGCCCGGGCGCGGCCGCCCGTCTCCCCGATCAGCAGGCCGACCAGACTGCCCGCGCCGACCATCTGGGCCACGAGATAGAGCACACAGACCGTGACCGAGGAGATGCCCGCGGCGATCCGGACCCGCCGCTCCCGCATCCGGGCGGCCAGCACATCGGCCAGGGTGAACCGGCCGCAGTTGCGGACCAGTTCGGCCACCAGCAGCAGGACCACCAGCCAGGCCACGAAGAAGCCCACGCAGTACAGCACCCCGTCATAGCCGAAGAGCGCGATCAGGCCGGAGATCCCCAGGAAGGACGCGGCGGACATGTAGTCACCGGCGATGGCGAAGCCGTTCTCCATCGGCGAGAACAGCCGCCCGCCCGCGTAGAACTCCTCCGGCGAGCGGTGCCGCCGGCGCCCCGCCCAGGTGGTGATGGACAAGGTGGCCGCCACGAAGACGCCGAAGAGCAGCAGCGCCAGGCTCCGCTGATCGCCGGTCACCGCCCGTGCCCCCGCATCATCTCCTGTGTGATCCAGCGGAGTTCGAGCGCGACCCGGTCCCGGCGCAGCCGTGCGTGCCGGGCGTACGCCCAGGTCAGCAGGAAGGTGGTGGCGAACTGCGCGAGCCCCGCGACCATCGCCACATTGAGCGTGCCCACGACCGGGCGGGCCATCAGATGGGGGGCGGTGGTGGCCGCGACGACATACGCGAGGTACCAGATGAGGAACGCGGCGGCCGCGGGGAACACGAACCGGCGGTAGCGCCGGCGCACCTCCTGGAAGGCGGCGCTGCCGTGCACCTCCATGTAGACCGCCTGGGCGGCGGGCGGACGGGCGCGCCGAGGTCCGCCGTCCGTGTCGCCCCAGCCGGACGCGAGCGCGTCGTACCACGGATCCTCCAGCCGCGCCGCTCCCGTGTCGCGCGCGTTGTGCATGTCCACCCCGAACACTCCTTGTTCACTGCCGCATTCGCCGCGTGACCAAGGATGGGCAGATCAGAAAGATCCAAGACCCTTCAACCTCGGACCTTCACTCCATCAGGTGACTCAGGTGATGAACGGCCCGGATACGGCGCTCCAGGAGCGGGCGGAGCGGAAGACGCCGAACGGGGTCCCCCGGGTGGGAGACCCCGCCGAACCGGCCCCGCCGAGGGGCCGGGCGTCAGACGTCGATGCGCGACCGGTCCAGGGTCGCCGCCGAGTTGGTGATGAACTCCTTACGGGGCGCGACCTCATTCCCCATGAGCAGGTCGAAGGCGCGCTCGGCGGCCTCCAGGTCGCTGATGTTGATGCGCCGCAGGGTGCGATGGCGCGGGTCCATCGTGGTCTCCGCGAGCTGGTCGGCGTCCATCTCACCGAGACCCTTGTAGCGCTGGATGCCGTCCTTGTAGCGGATCTCGCGGCGCTGGAGGTCCAGCAGCGTCTCCTGGAGCTCCTGGTCGGAGTAGGTGTAGAGGTACTTGCTCTGCCCCCGCTTGGGGTTCACCAGCTCCACCCGGTGCAGCGGCGGCACCGCCGAGAAGACCCGCCCCTGCTCGACCATCGGCCGCATGTAGCGCTGGAAGAGGGTCAGCAGCAGACAGCGGATGTGGGCGCCGTCGACATCGGCGTCGGCAAGGAAGATCACCTTGCCGTAGCGCGCCTGGTCGATGTCGAAGGTCCGGCCCGATCCGGCCCCTATCACCTGGATGATCGCGCCGCACTCGGCGTTCTTGAGCATGTCGGAGACCGACGACTTCTGCACGTTGAGGATCTTGCCGCGGATCGGCAGCAGCGCTTGGAACTCGGAGTTCCGGGCCAGCTTGGCCGTACCCAGCGCCGAGTCTCCCTCGACGATGAACAGCTCGCTGCGGCCCACGTCGTCACTGCGGCAGTCGGCCAGCTTCGCGGGCAGCGAGGAGGACTCCAGCGCGGTCTTACGGCGCTGCGCCTCCTTGTGCTGGCGGGCCGCGATGCGCGTGCGGGCCGCGGCCACGACCTTCTCCAGGACGGCCCGGGCCTGCTGCTTGGCGTCCCGCTTGGAGGAGGTCAGGAACGCCTTGAGCTCCTTGGAGACCACGTTGGCCACGACGCGGGAGGCCGCCGAGGTGCCCAGCACCTCCTTGGTCTGGCCCTCGAACTGCGGCTCCGCCAGCCTTACGGTCACCACCGCCGTCAGGCCCTCCATGGCGTCGTCCTTGACGACGTCGTCCTCGGCGACCCGCAGCAGCTTGGTGGCGCGCAGCGCCTCGTTCACGGTCCTGGTGATCGAGCGCTCGAAGCCGGAGACGTGGGTGCCGCCCTTGGGGGTGGCGATGATGTTGACGAAGGACTTGATGGTCGAGTCGTAGCCGGTGCCCCAGCGCAGCGCGATGTCGACGCCCAGCTCGCGGGTGACCTCGGTCGGGGTCATGTGCCCGCGCTCGTCGAGGACCGGCACGGTCTCCTTGAAGGTGCCCTGCCCGGACAGCCGCAGCACATCGCAGACGGCCTTGTCCTGGGCGAGGTACTCGCAGAACTCGCTGATCCCCCCGTCGTAGCGGAAGGTCTCCTCGACCGGCCCCTCCTGCCCCTCCAGGCCCCGCTCGTCCCGGACCACCAGGGTGAGCCCCGGCACCAGGAACGCGGTCTGCCGGGCGCGGGCGTGCAGCGTCTCCACGGAGAGCTTGGCGTCCTTGAGGAAGATCTGGCGGTCCGCCCAGTAGCGGATGCGGGTGCCGGTGCGGGTCTTGGGAACCCTCTTGCCCTTGAGGATGCCGCTGGACGGGTCGAACGGGGCGTCCGGCCCGGATTCGGTGAAGATCCCGGGGACGCCGCGGCGGAAGCTGATCGAGTGGGTCCTGCCGTGGAGGTCCACCTCCACGTCGAGACGGGCGGACAGCGCGTTCACCACGGAGGCGCCGACGCCGTGCAGACCGCCGGAGGCCGCGTACGCGCCGCCGCCGAACTTTCCGCCGGCGTGCAGCTTGGTCATCACGACCTCGACGCCGGACAGCCCCGTCTTGGGCTCGATATCCACCGGGATCCCCCGGCCGTTGTCCCGCACCTCCACGGATCCGTCGTCGTGGAGGATCACCTCGATGTGATCGCAGAAGCCGCCGAGGGCTTCGTCCACCGAGTTGTCGATGATCTCCCAGAGGCAGTGCATGAGACCGCGGCTGTCGGTGGAGCCGATGTACATGCCGGGGCGCTTGCGCACCGCCTCGAGCCCCTCGAGGACGAGAAGGTGCCGCGCGGTGTAGTTACCGCCGCCCCGGTCTGCTCCGGTCAGCAGCGCAGTGGACGGCACGGACGTGTCGGCGGTCACGCGGTTCGCTCCTCGCTGAATTTCTGGTTGGCCCGGCTGTGGGCACGATGGTGGCATGGTCGCCCGTCAGAGCGTACCGAGGCCTGATAGAGCCTTTGTGCCGCCACCCATGGAAACGTCCATGCTAGTCGCACCCGCCACCGTTTCGCTCGTACGTTCGATATACCACGGCGCTGCCGCACACATCACGTTCCCTTTCAGGCATGAACCATTTAGGCTCCGGGCACGTCCTCATTCACAACCGGCAACCCGGCCGGGAGGGCAAACCAGACAATCGACGCAAAGCATCAAAGCTAGGCAATACGGCTCATTCGCCGCCAAACGTCACCATCCGGCCTACTCAGAAGCAACTTTTGGGAAAAAGCCACGAGCGGGAACGATTTCAGGCTGGTTGGATGTTGACCCTGGTACGACAGCTCGTCGAGCTAGAGAAGAGGCGACGTGACTACTGTTCTGACCCCCGCGAGCCCGTTGACGGCCGCTGACCGCTGCGACCGCTGCGGCGCCCAGGCGTACCTGCGCGTCGTGCTGATCAGCGGTGGTGAACTGCTCTTCTGTGCCCACCACGGGCGCAAGTTCGAGCCGGAACTCAAGAAGATCGCCGCGGAAATACAGGACGAGACCGAGCGGCTCACCGCCGCTCCGGCGTCCGCGTCCGACGACGAACGCTGACGCCTCATACCCACGACGACGAGCGACGCCGGCCCAGGGCCGGATTCCGGGCGGTCTGCCCCCTGAGCGGGGCGGCCGCCCACGCTCGTATCGCGGGTCTTTCGGCATGGCCCAAGGGCGGCCTTTCGGCATGGCCCAAGGGACATTGCCAAGGGCCCCGCGCCGACTCGCTCCAGGCCCTTTCCAGGCTCGTCACATCCCATCGGCGTCCCCGGGCTCCGTGTCAGTCATGGGCGGCCACCAGATCGGCCACCGAAGAGATCCTCGTGTAGACGCCGGGCCGCCCCGCCACGGCGCATCCGCTCCCCCAGGACACCAGGCCCACCAGCCGCCCCCGGACCACCAGAGGTCCTCCGCTGTCCCCCTGACAGGCGTCCCGTCCCCCGTCCGGCAGCCCCGCGCAGACCATGGAGCGCGGGTCGTAGTCCCCCTCCGCATTGCCCGGATAGGCGCTCTCACAGACGCTGTCGGCCAGCACCCGGACCGTCGCGGTGCGCAGCGACGAGGCATAGGTGCCATCGCCCTCCGTATCGCCCCAGCCGTACACCGCGGCCCGCTCACCCGGCCGGTACGCCTGGTCGCCGGTGCCCGCCATGCGGATGGTGTAGGCCGCGGGCACCGCGACCCCCAGAGTGAGCACCGCGATGTCCCCGGCCCGGTTGTCGCCCTCGTACGCCGGGTTGACCCACACCCGCGCGAGCGGGTACTCCACCCCGTCCTTCTTGCGCAGGTCGTTGCGGCCGATGATCAGCTTCAGGTCCCGTACCTCCTGCCAGTCCTTGCCGAGCACCCCACGGCTCAGACAGTGGGCCGCCGTGACGACCGTTGTGGGGCCCACCACCGCCCCGCCGCAGAACTGGCCCGACCTCTTGTCCCCGAAGAGCGCACGGCTGGCCACGGCCACCGCCCAGGGCGCCTCGACCGTACGGGCCGGATGCCCGCCGATCACCACACGGTCGGCCGTCGCCGGGGCGGGTGCGGTGAGCACTATCGCGAGTGCGGCGGCCAGCGGCACCGCCAGGGCGATGAGGAGCGAGCGGGGCGACCTGGGCATGCGGCCTCCTGACCATACGGAGCAAGACGCATACTCAGCGTTACCCTCTCTGTCGCGAAGTGCATCCCGAGTGGGCCAAGCGGGGAACATGGCCCCGGGGAACACGCGCTCGCGCAGCGCGAAGGCCGGGTTCCTCGGAGGGAGCCCGGCCTTCGTGCTGTACCGCTTCCGCCATAAGGCGGCTATGCGGCTGTGCGGCTATAAGGCGGCCATGCGGCGGCGGTCCGCATCAGTCCAGGTAGTCGCGGAGGACCTGGGAGCGGGAGGGGTGGCGCAGCTTCGACATCGTCTTGGACTCGATCTGACGGATGCGCTCACGCGTCACGCCGTAGACCTTGCCGATCTCGTCGAGGGTCTTCGGCTGACCGTCAGTGAGGCCGAAGCGCATCGAGACCACGCCCGCCTCGCGCTCGCTGAGTGTGTCGAGCACGGAGTGCAGCTGCTCCTGCAGCAGGGTGAAGCTGACCGCGTCGGCCGGGACGACCGCCTCGGAGTCCTCGATGAGGTCACCGAACTCGCTGTCGCCGTCCTCGCCCAGCGGGGTGTGCAGCGAGATCGGCTCACGGCCGTACTTCTGGACCTCGATGACCTTCTCGGGGGTCATGTCGAGCTCCTTGGCCAGCTCCTCCGGGGTGGGCTCACGGCCCAGGTCCTGGAGCATCTGGCGCTGGACGCGCGCCAGCTTGTTGATGACCTCGACCATGTGCACCGGGATACGGATGGTGCGGGCCTGGTCGGCCATGGCGCGGGTGATCGCCTGACGGATCCACCAGGTGGCGTACGTGGAGAACTTGTAGCCCTTGGTGTAGTCGAACTTCTCGACCGCGCGGATCAGACCGAGGTTGCCCTCCTGGATGAGGTCCAGGAAGAGCATGCCGCGGCCCGTGTAGCGCTTGGCCAGGGAGACCACCAGACGGAGGTTGGCCTCCAGGAGGTGGTTCTTGGCGCGGCGGCCGTCCTCGGCGATGATCTCCAGCTCGCGCTTGAGCTTGGGGGCCAGCTTGTCGGAGTTGGCGAGCTTGTCCTCGGCGAACAGACCGGCCTCGATGCGCTTGGCGAGCTCGACCTCCTGCTCGGCGTTGAGCAGCGGGACCTTGCCGATCTGCTTGAGGTAGTCCTTGACCGGGTCGGCCGTGGCGCCGGCCGCGGCGACCTGCTGCGCGGGGGCGTCGTCCTCGTCCTCGTCGGAGAGCACGAAGCCCGCGTTCTCCGGCTCGGCCTCGGCGCCCTCGGGACCGGGCTTGCCCGGTGCCTCCTCGATGACGTCCTCGCCCTCGAGGAGCTCGTCGGTGACGTCCTTCTTGGCGGTGGTCTTCTTCGCGACCGTCTTCTTGGCGGCGGCGGTGGTCTTCTTCGCGACCGCCTTCTTGGCCGCGGTCTTCTTGGCGGCGGCCTTCTTCGCGGGGGCCGCCGTGGCCTCACCGGCCGGGGCGGCGCCCGGGTCCGCGGTGGGGGCGACCGGGGCGGCGGGGGCCTTCTTGGCGGTGACCGTCTTGGCCGCGACAGTCTTGGTGGCGGTGCGCTTTGCCGGGCTCTTCGCTGCGACGCTCTTGCGGGTGCGCTTGGGCGCCTCTGCGGCACTGACCATCAGCGTCACACCCTCCTCGTCGAGGATCTGGTTGAGGCTGCGCAGTACGTTCTTCCACTGGGTTGGCGGAATCTGGTCAGCCTCGAAGGCCCGGCGCACATCGTCGCCGGCGATCTGCCCCTCAGCCTTTCCCCGCTCGATGAGCGCCATGACAGACTCCGACTCGGCGATCTCCGGCGGGAGCGTACGGGATGTGCTGGCCGACACGAACAACCTCTCGGAACGTTGGAAACGGCTTCCGGCTCAGTCCACTGGGGACCGGAGCCGACGACCGCCGGCAGGGATGAACCGACGGCGCGGGCGGAGTGCGGAGGGGTACAGCGTTACGAGCGACATCCGTATTCCCTCCGCGGCTGCCACCTCTTTAATCATCGCGCTGCCCCAAAGAGCGTTACGCCCAATACTCGTGGCCCGAGTCACACCCCATAACGGTCTTAATGCCCATCCAACGGGACAGAAAACTCCCAGTCGCGCATCGATGGGAGTCATCGGCGCCGATCGATCAGATCGCGCCGCGCCGCCGAACCCGCGGCGCGGGATCCGGCGACGCCCTCTCGTACGCCGTACGGCATCCATCGGGCCGGAACTCGCCGCCTACTGACACCACCTTGCCGTACGTCGTACGCCGCACGCTCCGGACGCCCGGCGCTCCGGGCAACCGGACGCGCCGCGGATCAGTGCTCGCGCGGCGCGGGCACCCCGACCTCGGCATGATCGAGATCCGGGTGGACGGTCAGCAGCTGGCGCATCGCCGCCTCGGCCGCCGCGGCGTCGCCCTCGCCGATCGCCTCGACGATCCTGCGGTGGTGGGCGACCCCCGCCTCGCTGAGGCGGTCGCAGCCGGTGACCGGTGCCCCGGAGACGTGGAGCGCGGCGGCGACGATGCCCGCCAGGTGCTCCAGCATCCGGTTGCCACCGACCTGGAGCAGCAGACCGTGGAACTCGGCGTCGGCGCGGGAGAAGGTGAGGGCGTCACCCTGTGCCAGCGCATGGCTCATGATCTCGACCATGTCGCCGAGCCGCTGCTGCACCTCCTCGCGGCCGTGCCCGGCGGCGAGACGGGCGGCCAGCGGCTCGATGGTCCAGCGCAGCTCGCACAGCTCACGGCGCTGGTCGTCGCGCTGCGGACCGAAGGCGCGCCACTCGATGATGTCCGGATCGAGCAGGTTCCAGTCGCTGACCGGGCGGACCCGGGTGCCCACATTGGGGCGGGCGCTGACCAGGCCCTTGGCCTCGAGGACGCGCAGCGATTCCCGTACGACGGTGCGGGAGACCTCGAAGCGCTGACCGATCTCCTCGGGGACGAGCGGACGGTCCGCGCCCAGGTCACCGGAGACGATCATCTGGCCCAGCTGCTGAACGAGTTGGCCGTGCAGCCCGCGGCCCCGGTTGCCGGCCGCGCGTCGGCCCACCCGGCCGATCTCCGCCTCGGCACCGTCCCAGGAGGAGGGGGCGCTGCCGCGGTCGGCGCCGGGGGCTTCGGCGTAGGAGTAGCGGTCAAGCTCGCCCGAACCGGCCAGGCCGGAGTCGGCGGGGCGAGCCGCGGTCATCGTGGTGTGCGCAAGGGTACTCACGCATCCTTTGTCGGCGACGCCTCGGAAGCCCTTGAGGTCTTTGGTGAAAAGCACACGAAAGGGTGATCGCCCATTACCTCATAATTGACGCTCAATCGGACAGAAAGAAGCACCTTCGGGGAGTTGCGAGCAGTTCGCGCGATGGCTGTGCGAATCCGCTTCGGGCCTGATCCACTGGCTCGCGGGCGAGGGCGCCCGGCGCGGTGCGGGGTGCTACTGGCGGGTGCTCTTGCCCCGCAGACCGGTGAGGGCATAGGCGCACAGCAGGACGGCCACCGACAACATCAGCGCCTGTCCGACCGGTTGGGACGCGAGCCGCAGCGCGACCGCCAGCCCTCGGTCGATCATGGAGGGCGACCGGTCCAGCGTCGCCGCGCGCAGCCGGTGCGGCAGCATCACCAGCGAACGCAGCGACGGATCCTGCGCCGCGCGCTGGACGACGGGCACCGCGAGGATCGGCACGGCGAGCAGGGTGGCCAGCCCGAGGGCGGTGGAACGGAAGACTCCGGCGGCGAGCAGCCCGGCCCACGACGAGCCGATGGTCAGGCCGAAGACGCCGACCACCAGCGCGGGCCAGTCGCCCGGCAGCGGCACCGCGTTGCCGCCCACGAGCAGCAGGAGCGCCGCGCTGTCGAGCACGATGACGCCGAGCGACAGCAGGACGGCACCGGCCGCGCAGACCGCGAATTTGGCGGCCAGCAGCCCGAGTCGGCGGGGCACGGCGTCCCGGGTCGCCGCCAGTGCCGGAAAGCGGAACTCGTCGCCGAAGGCGAGGGCGCCCAGGAGACCGGCCGCGATGGCGACGGGAGGCAGCGGGAGGTCGGCGGGCCAGCCGGTGAGCCGGTGCAGCTCCCCGGCGTCACCGGCGCGGGCGAGCAGCACGGAGGCGAGGAGGGAGGCCACGATGGAGGCGACACCGATCAGCCAGCCGGTCCTTACGCCGGTGGCGCGGCGCACCTCGTAGCGCATCGGCCAGGCGGGGCCGGGGAAGCGGAGCTTGGGGAGCAGCCGCAGCGGGGGCGCCTGGGGGTCGCGGGCGCGGGCGGCCGCGGGAGTCCCCGGGCCCAGATCGGCGGTCTCCTCGACCAGCCGGTGGACCACGATGCCGTGGCGGTAGGCGGTCTCCCCGACCGATGCGGGGGACAGACCGTAGACGGAGATGTGGGTCTCGTCGTCCCGCACCACGGAGAACGGGTCGGCGGGCGCGGCGACCGGCTCCTCCTCGGCCTCGGTCCCGGCTCCGATCCCGGCGCCGACGCCGACCCCGGTCCGCGCGTGGACCGCTTCGGCGCTGGCCGCGTCGGCGTCGGCAGCGGGGGCGGGGATGGAGGTGGGGGCGGCCTTGTCCGCTGGGTTTGCCGTGTCTGCCTTGTTCGCCTTGTCGCCGGCCGTCTTGTCGTCGGTCGTCTTGTGGCTGGCCGCGGCTTCCGCGGCGGCCTTCTTCGCCTCGGCCCCGGCGGTGGAGCCCCGGGTGGCGAACTGGGCCTTCCTGACCTTGCGCCAGATCGCCCTCTTCCGGACCTTGGGCCCGGCGCTCCCGGCCTTGACGACGTCGCCACCCCCGCCGGCCACGTCGGGCTGGGCGGCGTCGGCGGCCTGGGCAGCCTCGGCCTTGGCCGCGAGCTCGGCCGCCACCCGGGCCTCCTCCGCCGCCTGGGCCTCGGCCAGCTGCCGGGCGGCCTCGACCTCCTCCTCCAGGACGGCGGCGAGGCGACCGACGAGCGGCGAATGGACGACGACACGGGGGCGCAGCCGGGTGCGGGCGAACTCGTCCACCGGTTGATCGGCCACCAGCCGCCCCGATTCCAGGGTGAGCACCTGGTCCGCGAGGCGGATCACACCCTCGGCGTCCTCGGTGGCGACGAGGACGGCGCCGCCCTGAGCGGCGAATTGGCGCAGCAGCCCGTACAGCCAGGTGGTCTCCCGGGCCGACAGGCCCCGTGCGGGCTCGTCGAGGACCAGGGTGTGCGGGTCCCCGAGCAGCGCGGTGGCGATCCCGAGACGACGCTCCGCCCCGGTGGACAGATCACCGAGACGCTCGTCCGCCAGATCGGTGAGGCCGACCACATCGAGCACGACGTCGGCGCGTGCGGCGGGCACCCCGGCCGCGGCACCGAGCATCCTCAGATGCCCCCGCACGGTGCGGCCCGGGTGACCGGGGACGTCCTCGAGGAGAACGCCGATCTCATGAGCCGGGCGCCGGATGCGGTGCAGGGGGCGGCCCCGGAAGAAGGCGGAGCCATGGCCCCGGTCGAGCTGCAGCAGAAGCCGCAGCGCGGTGGTCTTGCCCGCGCCGGGGCCGCCGAGCAGTGCGGTGACCCGGCCCGCCGGGGCCTCGAAGGTGAGGTCGTCGACAACGGGCGGATGGTTGCGGCGGGGGGTGCTGGTCAGTCCGGTGGCCTGGATCATGGCTTCTCCCGCGGGGCATGGAACCGCTCGATGGCACGTGGGGACTGGTGGCGTACCGGAGAACGTTAACCCGCTATGTCCTATTTCTTCAGGACATAGGACCCCCGGGGAGTCGTCGTGTCATGGCCCGTCACACCTCGGGACGAAGCATGGGCGGATTGAGCAGCGTCGCCCCACCGGCCCGGAACAGCTGGGCGGGACGGCCACCCTGACGGGTCGTCGTACCGCCGGTGGGCACCAGGAATCCCGGGGTGCCGGTGACCTTGCGGTGGAAGTTGCGCGGATCCAGGGCCACGCCCCACACCGCCTCGTACACCCGGCGCAGCTCGCCGACCGTGAACTCCTGCGGGCAGAAGGCGGTGGCCAACGAGGAGTACTCGATCTTGGAGCGGGCGCGCTCGACCCCGTCCGCGAGGATGCGTGCATGGTCGAAGGCGAGCGGGGCGGCCAGATCGCTGTCACGCCCGAAGGCCCCGTCCTGGTCGAGCAGCGACTCGACCGGCGCCCAGCGCACACTGTGCGCGTCGCCCCCGGCACGGGGCGCGGGCAGATCGGGCGCCAGCGCGAGATGCGCCACGCTGACCACGCGCATCCGGGGGTCCCGCTTCGGATCGCCGTAGGTGGCGAGTTGCTCGAGATGGGCCGCGTTCGGCGGGACCGGAAGCGTGGGGTCATGCGCGAGCAGCCCGGTCTCCTCGGCCAACTCCCTGGCAGCGGCGACGGCGATGTCCTCATCGGGCCGCACGAAACCGCCGGGCAGCGCCCACCGCCCCTTGAAGGGCGGCTCGCCGCGGCGTACGGCCAGCGCACACAGCGAATGCCGCCGCACGGTGAGCACGACCAGATCAACGGTGACGGCGAATGCCGGGAAAGCCGACGGGTCGTAGGGCATGACGCGATCATAGTCGTCTGCCTGACGATAATCAGGCTCTTGAGCATGATCACCGATGTTCGTGAAATCGCTCTCTCAAGCGCTCGCCTGCACGATTCCCACACTCCCTTCCGAATCTCCCGACCCGCGCCGCCCTCCCGGGCCGCCACATCCCCGACCCGCGCCGCGTCCCCGGTCCGCGCCGTGTCCCCGGTCCGCCGCACCTCGGCCCACCCAGCTGGCCGCCCACCGACCACTCCACCCCCGCGCCTCGGCCCACCTCCTTGCCTTCCCCTGGCCCCCTGCCCCCCCTGGCTCCCCGGACGCCGGGCCTCAGCACACCCTCCTGCCGCCCACCTGCCGCCCCCAGGCCGCCGTGTCTCGGTCGCCGTGCCTCCAGTGGATCGGCATCCCCGAGCTGGAGGGCCCCGCCAGCCGTTCGCTGTCTGCCTCTGGCCACCAGGTCTCGGCCCGCCCGCCGACCGTGACCGCCGGTGGCTCAGCCGCCGAACTCGTCCAGCAGATCGGGCTCCCGAATGGGAGAGCCACTCGCCGACCGTCCACTGTCCGCCCGCGACGGCCGCGCCTCGGCAGACCTGCCTCGCCGCCACCGTCCGCCCCTGGCCACCGGACCTCGGCCCATCCGACTGCCGCCCGTCGGCTGCTCCCGGGCCGCGTGTCTTCAGCCCGAGCCGTCCAGCGGACCGGGATCTCCGAGCCAACCCGCCGGCCGCCCCTGGCCCCCGCCCCAGGGCTCACCGGCCTGGCCAGGTCAACGGCGGCTGCGCGTTCCCCGGCCGCCGGTGCGGCGCCGGGTGCGCGGCCGCCCTTCCGGGCGGCGCTTGCCACCCGGGGCGCTCACCCCTGCCGACGCGCTCCTGCCGCCCGGGCCTACCGCCCCGCTCGGCCGCTCCCGCGCCGGCTGCCGCTCCCTCTGGCCTTCCGCCTCCCCTGATTCCTCCGCTTCCTCCAACTCCTCCGCTTCCTCCGACTGCTCCGATTCCTCCGACTGCTCCGATTCCTCCGACTGCTCCGATTCCGCGCGGGCGGCCGACTCGGCGGGCTCAGCCGACTCGACCGGTCCGGCTGTTTCCATGGCCGTTTCGGCCGGGGCTCCAGCCATCCCCCGCGGCTCGGTGACCGCCACGTCGCCGAGCCGCTCCAGCTCCGCGTGCACCGCGGCGTGCACAGCACGGTCGGCGCGGTCGGCACGGTTGGCACGGTCGGCCGGGTCGGAGCGGTCAGAGTCCTCCCGGCGCAGGCATTGACGCAGCAGCTTCGGATGGACCCCCTCATTGCACGCCTGGTGCAGCAGCCTCGCGAAGAGGTAGTCGGGATCGACCCGCAGGGCACGCCCGAGCGCCACCCGTGCCATGAGCTCATCACCCGCCGACCAGGCGACCCACCCCGCCAGGGTGAGCGGCGCCGCCGCATGCTCCCCGTAGGAGCCGACGCAGCGGCGGGCCAGCGCGCGCCACAGCCGCAGCGCCGCGTCGGCGTTCACTTCCTCCATCCACCCGGCCACCCGGTCCCGGGTCCGTCGGTCCTGCAGTCCGATGATCATGGCCGCCGCCTCCTGGTCGTCGAGCAGACCGTCATCGCGGAGATCGGCCGCGCAGGCGTCGGCCATCGGCGGCGCCGCCTGGAACGTGTCCAGCATCCGGCCCACCAGACCCAGGGTTTGCGCACACACCGTCGCGGAGCCGGCGCCGTCGAGAATCCTCGGCACGAGCTCGGCCCCGGCCGCGTCCAGCGCCCGCTCCTGCCCATCGGCCCGGGGTCCGCCGAGCGGGGCGAGCCTGGCCTCCATCTCGCGCAGCGAGCCACGCACCTGGACCCCCGCGAACGTGGCCGCCGCGGCCATGACCGAGGTGCCCGGCAGGGCGAGCGGTACGCCCTCCGGCGGACAGCAGCGCCGGTCGGGGCAGACATACGACCAGAACCGGCCGCCGGAGATGCACAGCGCCTCGAACACCGGCACCTCCAAACCGCCGCAGGCGATGCGCAGCCTCTGGGCGAGGGGCCGCAGCCGCTCCATCGCCTCCTGCGCGGACTCGCCCTCGGCCGGCTCCTGGCACAGGAACAGAACGACCCCGTCCGGCCGCACGCCACGCCGCTCACTGCCGCTGATCAGACATTCGGCGAGCTGATCGCAGACCTCGGGCCACTCCTCCGGGACCCGGGGAATGCCGAGCCTGAGCCTGCCGCCGAACCGGCCGCGGGCGCCGTGCAGCGCGATCATCACGATGCTGTCGTCCGGCTGGAAGCCCAGGACATACGGCAGGGCATCGGCGAGCTCGGCCGGGCTGCGGAGGGTGACCTGCTCTTCGCCGGGCAGACCGGCCGCTTCGTTGTGTCGAGTCATGGCCCGACGGTCCCTCAGCCCCGCCGACCCCGCCACCCCTGTGGATAACGTTATCCACAGGCTGTCCGGGGCGTTGGCGCGATGTCGGCGGGATCGGGTTGCATGGGGGCATGAGCGACGAAGACCTGCGCCTCTCGGCCGACCGCGTCCTGGCCCGCCTCGTCGGGGACCCCACCGATTCCGCCCGGCTCCGGGAGGATCAATGGCGGGCGATCGAGGCGCTCGTCGCCGAGCGCCGCCGGGCGCTGGTCGTGCAGCGCACCGGCTGGGGAAAGTCGGCGGTGTATTTCGTCGCCACCGCGCTGCTGCGCGAGCGCGGCAGCGGTCCCACCGTGATCGTCTCCCCGCTGCTCGCGCTGATGCGCAACCAGGTCGATGCCGCCGCGCGCGCCGGTATCCACGCCCGCACGATCAATTCCGCGAACACCGAGGAGTGGGACACCATCCAGGCGGAGGTGGCCGCTGGTGAGGTGGATGTGCTGCTGGTGAGCCCGGAGCGGCTCAACAACCCTGACTTCCGCGACCAGGTGCTGCCCCAGCTGGCCGCCGCCACCGGCCTGCTGGTCGTCGACGAGGCACACTGCATCTCCGACTGGGGCCATGACTTCCGGCCCGACTACCGCAGGCTGCGCACCATGCTCGCCGATCTGCCCCAGGGCGTGCCCGTGCTCGCCACGACCGCGACCGCGAACGCGCGGGTCACCGCCGATGTGGCCGAGCAGCTGGGCACGGGCGAAGGAACCGGGCGGGCGTTGGTGCTGCGCGGCCCGCTGGACCGGGAGAGCCTGCGGCTGGGCGTGCTGCCGCTGCCGGACGCCGCGCATCGGCTCGCCTGGCTCGCCGACCACCTCGATGAGCTGCCGGGCTCGGGGATCGTCTACACCCTCACCGTGGCCGCGGCCGAGGAGGTGACCGCGTTCCTGCGGCAGCGCGGCCACACCGTCGCCTCCTACACCGGCAAGACGGAGAACGCGGATCGCCAGCAGGCCGAGGAGGACCTGCTGGCCAACCGGGTCAAGGCGCTGGTCGCCACCTCAGCGCTGGGCATGGGCTTCGACAAGCCGGACCTCGGCTTCGTGGTGCACCTCGGTTCGCCGTCCTCCCCCATCGCCTACTACCAGCAGGTCGGGCGCGCCGGGCGCGGTGTGGAGCACGCCGAGGTGCTGCTCCTGCCCGGCCGCGAGGACGAGGCGATCTGGCGGTATTTCGCCTCGCTCGCCTTCCCACCCGAGGAGCAGGTGCGCCGCACGCTCGACGTGCTCGCGGCGTCGGACCGGCCGGTGTCGCTGCCCGCGCTCGAGCCCCAGGTCGAGCTGCGGCGGTCACGTCTGGAGATCATGCTCAAGGTGCTCGACGTGGACGGCGCGGTGCGGCGGGTGCGCGGCGGCTGGACCGCCACCGGGCAGCCCTGGGCGTATGACGCGGAGCGGTATGCGTGGGTGGCGCGCCAGCGGGAGACCGAGCAGCAGGCCATGCGGGAGTACGCCACGACGGCCGACTGCCGGATGGAGTTCCTGCGCCGGCAGCTGGACGACGAGAAGGCGGCGCCCTGTGGCCGCTGTGACAACTGCGCGGGGGCGCGGTTCACCACGGAGGTGTCCGCCGCCTCGCTGGACGCGGCGCGCGGTGAGCTGGGGCGGCCCGGTGTCGAAGTGGAGCCGCGCCGTATGTGGCCGACCGGGCTGCCCGCGGTGGGCGTCGACCTCAAGGGCCGCATTCCGGCGGATGAGCAGGCCGCTCCGGGCCGGGCCCTGGGCCGTCTGTCCGACATCGGGTGGGGAAACCGGCTGCGGCCGCTGCTCGCGCCGCAGAGCCCGGACGCCCCGGTACCCGACGATGTGGCCGGTGCGGTGGTGACCGTGCTCGCCGACTGGGCCAAGGGCCCCGGCGGCTGGGCCTCGGGCGCGCCGGATGCCCCGGACCGCCCGGTGGGTGTGGTCACGATCGCCTCCCGCACCCGCCCGCAGCTGATCGGGTCACTCGGTGAACGGATCGCCGCCGTCGGCCGGTTGCCCCTGCTCGGGAGCGTCGCGTACCACGACGGCGAGATCGACACCCGGGTGCCGCGCACCAACAGCGCCCAGCGGCTGCGGGCGCTGCACGGCGCGCTGACCGTGCCGCCGCCGCTGGCGGCGGCCCTCGCCGAGGCGGGTGGACCGGTGCTGCTGGTGGACGACCTGGCGGACACCGGCTGGACCTTGGCGGTCGCCTCCCGACTGCTCCGCCGGTCCGGGGCGGCGGGGGTGTTTCCGCTGGTCCTGGCCGTGCAGGGGTAGCGGAGGCCGGGCCGGCGCGGGGCGCGAACCGGCCAGGAATATAGAACGCACATCCAGGTAAAACGGTCAGGGGTGCCGACTGCGCATTGCCGCACGGGGGGCGCTACCGCGAGAATTGTCAGCAGCTCCCCCGCCCCCGGTCCGGCCGTGGTACCGACGGGGCTGTGTCGTGGCCCGCGCCCGTGCCCGACCCTTCGCACGGACCGTGGGCGCAGACGAAGGGAGGACCGTGACCTTCGGCTTCGCTCCGCCACCGTCCGCCGATTCCGCTTCCCGAGCCGGCCGGATACTTCAGCCCGCCGAGTGGGCGGCAGCGGGAATCCCGTTGCTGCGCAATCCGCGCGAGGTGGTCACCGGACTGCACATCCGTCATCTGCCCACGCCCTCGACCGCAGTCGTCGCGGTCCTCGATCCGGACGAACGGCTCACGGCGAGCGCCTCGTTCGTCCGCCGCGGCGCTGCCGCCGTCGACGGCTGGGACTTCCGGAACGCGCTGCTGGCGCAGTTGCGCCGGGTGATCCCGCACGATCTGCGGCGCCGCACACCGATCCGCACCGCCGTGCTGCTCTACTGCCGCGAGGGCGAGAGCCGGTGGACGGAGGAGGACGGCGCCTGGATGTGGGGGCTGCGCGACGCCTGCACCCTGCACGGCCTGCGCTGCGGTGCGTACATCACGCTGACCCACGACGGATGGCGGGTCCTCGGCGAGGGGCGGGGCGGCCGTCGGCCGCACTCCGCTTCGCTGCCCGCCGAGCTGGGCGTGGCCGTCGAGGACGACGGCGACGCCAAGGCGCTGCCGCGGCCCCACCTCGGAGGGCGGCGCACGGCACTGAGCCACTCCGCCGCCGTCTGACCGGTCGCGGGCCGCGCGGCCACCGGCCGTCCGGGCGCCGGACAGCTCCGCCACGGGGGACAGAGACTGCCGGACACCGGGCGTTCGGGGACGTGCGGCCTCAGGCGCCCGGACCGATGAGGGTGTTGATGCGCTTCGGATCGCCGCAGACGATCAGCAGCGTCCCGGCACGGCCCATCGCCTCGGGCAGCGCGCGGGCCACGGCGTCGTTCGCACCGCCGTTGACGGCGACGACCACGACCGGACGGCCCTTGACGCGGTCGGCATCCGCGGCGGCGTAGAAGACATCGTCTCCGGCGTCGTGCTGCGCCCAGTAGGACGCCTCGCCGAAGGACAACTCATGTGCCGCCCACGGATGCTGCTCCCCGGTGGTCAGCACCAGGATGTCACCAGGGGCTCGGCCGGAATCCAGCAGCAGGTCGACCGCCTCGTCCGCCGCGTCCAGGGCGCCGTCCACCGTGGCGGGGATCAGCTGGATCTGGGGCGTGGCCTTCGTGGCGGTGGGTGCGGCCTTGGCAGCCGAAGCCGCCGGGGCGGTCGGCACGGGCTTCGTCGCATCGCTCGTGGTGCGCTGCGACTGAGCCGACGAGGTTCCGGCGGAGCCACGGTTGGGACCGGGGCTTCCGGGCCGCCGCGGTGCGGGCCGGGGGCCGGGACCAGGGACAGGACGAGGGGTCGGCGCGGTACGGCCTGCGGCCGGTGTCGCGCGGGGACCCGGGACACTCTCGTGAATCTGAGGCTCCTCGGGGATGAGAGGCATGGGCTGATGTCTATCAAACGTCGGTGCGAGTCGCATCGGCGGGTGGTGGTTTCGACCGCTTGGTCTGCTCAGAAGTCGAAGCCGAGTTGGCCTTCGTCCTCCAGCCCGACCGGTTCGGATGTGCTGCGGAACCGCTTCAGGTGCCGCCAGCGGGGCAGCCCGTCCATATAGGCCCAGGACAGCCGGTGGTGGGGCGTGGGCCCCAGTTCCCGCAGGGCGGCGCGGTGCGTGGGGGATGGATATCCGGCGTTGTCCCCGAAGCAGAAGTCCGTGTGCTCGGCTCCCAGTTCGGCCATCATCGCATCCCGGCGGACCTTGGCGATCACCGAGGCCGCGGCGACGGACACACAGGACTGATCGCCCTTGATGACCGTACGAACCGTCCAGGGACCGCCGAGGTAGTCGTACTTCCCGTCCAGGATCACCGCGTCCGGCCGGACCGGCAGCGCGTCCAGCGCACGCGTGGCGGCGAGCCGGAGGGCGGCCGTCATCCCCAGGTCGTCGATCTCCTCGGGAGAGGAGTGACCCAGGGCGTGTGCGGTGACCCACGAGTCCAACTCCTGGGCCAGGGCCGTGCGCTTCTTGGGGCTCAGCAGCTTGGAGTCGGTGAGCCCGGTCGGCGGACGGCGAAGACCGGTGACCGCCGCGCAGACCGTCACCGGACCGGCCCATGCCCCGCGCCCGACCTCGTCGATACCGACGACGATCTTGGCTCCCGTCGTGGCGCGGAGCGAGCGCTCGACACTGTGGGTGGGCGGTTCATAGGCCATGGCGAGGACAACCTTACGCCGCTCTTACCTGCGTTCGGAACCCGGATCCCCGGCAGTGATCACCGGCCGCCCCCGACGGTGGCCGTCCTGGTGGATCCGGTGGCCGCTTCCGTTCAACACGACGCGTCGCACGGCGGGTTCGACGGGTGGGGCAAACCGGACGGCGCACCGCATCACGCCCACGCGAAAGGGTCAGCCGGCGCCCGCCGGGACCCACTCCGGCAGCGCCTCGGTGCGGTCCAGCCAGTCGGCGGGCGGCGCACCGGCGGCCTCGGACGCGACCACTCCCCCGACGATGGCGCAGGTGGTGTCCACGTCTCCGCCGGCCGAGGCCGTCCTCCAGAACGCCTCCTCGAAGGAGCCCAGGTGGCGGGCGGCCGCCCACAGGGCGAACGGCACGGTGTCATGGGCGCTGGTGCGGCGGCCGCAGCCGAGCACCGCGGCGACGGTCCCGGCGTCCGCGTAGTCGAGCATGTCGCGGGCGCGGCGCAGCCCCGCCTGGACGGCACTGCGCGGCACCACCTCGACCACCCGGTCCAGCAGTTCCCCGGGCCCACCGTGACCCGCCGGATCGGCCACCAGCGCCGCGGCCGCGGCCACCGCCATGGCTCCCGCCACCGCCTCGCGGTGCTGATGCGTGGTGTACGCCGAGATCTCCGCCTGATGCGTGGCCTGCTCCACATCGCCCGCATACCAGGCACCCAGCGGCGCGATCCGCATGGCGGCGCCGTTGCCCCACGACCCCTGCCCCTGGAACAGTCCGGCGGCCAGGTCGCGCCAGTCGCCGCCCTCCCTGATCAGGCGGAGCATCCGGTTCACCGCGGGGCCGTAGCCCCGGTCGAAATCATGGTGGTCGGCGAAGGACCGGGCGAGATCGTCCTGGTCGATCCGGCCGTGAGTCACCAGGACGGCCAGGATCGAACAGGCCATCTCGGTGTCGTCGGTCCACTGCCAGGGGGTGGGCGGCAGCTCGCGACGCTTGAGGTAGGGATGGTTGGCGGGGACGAAGAACTGGGAGCCGAGGGCGTCGCCCACGGCCAGCCCGCGCAGGCTCCGCAGAGCCCGGTGGAAACGGTCAGCGGTCATCGCTGCGCACTCTAACCGGTGTGGCCGTAGGACTTTGGGGTGCACCAGCGCTCGAAGGGCCGGTCGAGGTGGTAACGCCCGTCGGAACCGAGCAGCAGGGTCCGCATCTCACCGTTGCCGGGGTTCGACAGCGACTCGAATTCGGCGACGCTCCAGTGCAGCCACCGCATGCAGAACAGCCGCATGGTCAGCCCATGGGTCACCAGCAGGACGTTCGGCGGATGGGCCGGGTCCTCGAAGCTGCGCCACAGGCTCTCCAGGAAGGCGTCCACCCGGTCATAGACATCGGCGCCCGACTCACCCTGCGCGAACCGGTAGAAGAAGTGCCCGTAGGCGTCGCGGTACGCCATCTGTTTTCGCACGTCCTCGCGGTCCTGCCAGTTCCCCCAGTCCTGCTCCCGCAGCCGCGGCTCCTCCCTGACCCGGGTACGGGAGGGGTCGAGATCGAGCAGTTTCAGGGTCTGGTGGGTGCGGCGGTACGGCGACACATAGATCGACACGCGCTCGTCGCCGAAGGTGGCGCGCAGCCGCTCGCCCGCCTCCTCCGCCTGACGGCGCCCGGTCTCGGTCAGCCTCAGGGCATGGTCGGGCACCCTTTCGTACACCGAGTCATCGACATTCCCCTCCGATTCTCCGTGCCGTAGGAGGACGATGCGCCGGGGTCGTGCCATGGCGCCACCCTAGATCGAGGCCGTGGCCGGCGCCTCGCTCCCCTCCTCGGCCATGGGCCGGCCTCCTCGTATCTCGCGGCGCCGCCCGGTGAAACGGCTGCGCAGCAGCCGGTCGTGCGAGACCACCACCAGCGCCCCGGTCCACTGGGCCAGCGCCTCCTCCAGCTCCTCCACCAGGCCGAGGGCGAGATGGTTGGTCGGCTCGTCGAGCAGCAGCAGATCGGCGGGGCGGGCCAGCAGCCGGGCGAGCGCCAGCCGGCGGCGCTGGCCCGCGGAGAGCGACCCCACCGGGACGTGGAGGGCATCCGGGCGGAACAGCCCGTACGACAGCAGCAGGTCGGCCTGCTCCTCCGGTGTCCCCGGCAGCCCCCGGCCGAAGGCCGAGAGCAGCCGCTCCCGGGGCCGGGCAACCGATATCTCCTGGGCGAGGTAGCCGATCCTGCCCCGGCGGACCACCCGGCCGGCCTCCGGTTTCTCCACCCCGGCCATGACCCGCAGCAGCGTGGATTTGCCCGCGCCATTGGCACCGTGGACGAGCAGTCTGTCTCCGGCCGCCACCGTGAGCCGGTCGACCGCCAGCCGCTCCCCCACGCGGACATCGTGGAGGTCGACGAGCAGACCGTCCGCCGTGCCCGCGGCGGGGAGCGCCGAGAACCGCAGCGGCTCCGGAGGGCGCGGCACCGGGTCCTCCTGGAGTCTGCGCAGCCTCTCCCGCGCGTTCCGCACCCTGCTGGACATCGAGGACTGCACACGTCCCCGGTCCCGGTCGTAGGCCATCTTGTTGCCGTCTTTCATGCCGCGGCCCGGGGCGACCCGCCGGGCGACGGTGGTAGCGGCCTCGGCGAGCGCGGCCGTCTCCGCGCACCACTCGTCGTACGCCTGCTCCCAGCGGCGGCGCGCGGCGATCTGCTCGGCGACGAATCCGCCGTACCCCCCGCCGTACCGCACCAGGGTGCGCCGGTCGGCGTCCACCTCGACGATCGCGGTCGCCACCCGCTCCAGGAAGACCCGGTCGTGGGAGACCGCGAGGATGGTCCCCGGATGCGCCCGCAGCGCCTCCTCCAGCCAGCCGAGCGCCGCGCCGTCGAGGTGGTTCGTCGGCTCGTCCAGCAGCATCACCTCGGGGGCGGCCGCGATCAGACAGGCGAGCCCGAGCCGGGCCTGCTCACCGCCGGACAGGCTGCCGAGCCGCCGCTCGTACCCGATGCCGCCGAGCCCCAGGCCGTGCAGGCCCTTCTCCACCCGGGCATCCGCCTCATAGCCGCCGCGGGCCTCGAACGCGGTGAGCAGATCGCCGTACGCGGCGAGCACGTCGGGGGCGCCGCCACCGAGATCCGCCTCCAGCTCGCGCAGCCCGCGCTCCATGGCGCGCACCTCGGCGAGGGCGGCGTCCACCGCGTCGCGCACCGTGTGGTCCGGCGGCAGCTCGGGGGTCTGGCCGAGGTGGCCGACACCGCCGTCGGCCACCGTCACCACGGCGCCGTCGTCCGGTGACTCGCGCCCGGCCAGCAGCCGCAGCAGGGTGGACTTACCGGCCCCGTTCTCCCCCACGATGCCGATCCGCTCCCCCGGCCGCACCGCGAAGGACACGTCGTCGAGCAGCAGCCGGTCGCCCCGGGACAGCGTGACGCCTCGCAACGAGATCTGAGTGGGCAAGGGCGCACCTCCGAGCACGCGAGCGGCCGTCCGGACCGCACACTACAAACACAACTGAAGTTGCATTACCCTCAGCATGGCACAGCGAACCCACTAACACAACTGGAGTTGCACTTGTCCGCAGAGAGCGCCGCCCCGACGCCGGGCACCGTCCGCCCCGGCGGGCGCACCGCGCGTACCCGCTCGGCGGTGCGCGACGCCGTGCTCACCGGCCTCGCCGAGCACGGCTACCCCGGTCTGACCGTGGAGTACGTCGCCGAGCGCTCAGGCGTCCACAAGACGACCGTCTACCGGCGCTGGGGCAGCGTCGAGGGGCTCGTGGCGGACGCGCTGGACCTGGCGGGAGAGGACGCCTGGACGCCGCCCGACACCGGAAGTCTGGAGGGCGATCTGCGCGCCCTCGCCCGCGAGGTGACCGAGACCTTCGGCAGCGCGCCGACCGCCGCCGCGCCGACCGCCTTCATCGCGGCCGCGTTCCAGTCCGAGCGCGCGGCGCAGGCGCTGCGCGACTTCTACACCGAGCGCTTCGCGCGCTGCGAACCCGTGGTGCGGAGGGCCGTCGACCGAGGTGAGGCCCCCTCCGGCACCGACGCCGCGGCGGTCGTACGCGCCGTCTCCGCGCCCTTGTTCTTCCGGGCACTCATCACCCGCGAGCCCATCGACACCCCGCTCGCCGACCAGACGGCGGCCGCCGTCACCGCCGCGGTCCGGGCCGGGGCGTATCTCCCCGCCCGTCGCTGATCGGGACCGCCCCTTGACCGGCAGAGGGCTCCGCCTCACACCGTCCAGGCGGATTCGACCCGTACGACATCGCCGGCGATCGCCGCCACATCGGCTTCCGTCTGCGCGCGCAGGCCGAGCCGCTCGACCCGCTCCACGCGGTACTTCCCGTGCTCGGCCGCCGAGTCCCACATCGACAACACCAGGAACTCGTTCCCCGGCGCCTCCCCGAACACCCCCCGCAGCATTCCGGGCGACCCGGCCATCGCCGGATTCCACACCTTCTCCTGCACCAGCGTGAAGTGATCCACCCGGTCGGGGCGCACCCGGCAGTGTGCGACGCGCACCACGTCCGCGTCGGAGAACCGGGGCTCGAAGCCGACCTTCACATCGAATCGGTGCGCAAACAGCCGGACTTGCATATCCCGGTACGTGCCCGACTGCGAGGCCGCCAGCCGGTCGTGCGAGCGCGCCATGAAGGAGTCGTAGAACGCCCGGCTCTCCCAGAACGAGAAGACATGCGCCACATTCGGCCGCCCCCGGCTCCAGCCACCGCCCTGCCCCCGGAATCCCGGTTCGCCGGGCAACCCCGCCCACTTCCGCTGCCCCCGCTCGAAACCCGGGCGGTCCACCACGGTGCAGCGAATCCACTTGACCAGCACCGCGCCATCCTACGGCCGTACGGTGGCCCTCATCACATACCGGAGAGTCCGCCCCCGGTTGGCCATCGCGCCGTACGGCGCCGGGGCACAACGGCGGCGGGGCGCGGACCCGAAGGCCCGCGCCCCGCCTCGGACGTCATCCGCTCGGATGTCATCCGTAAAGGCTCACGATCAGCTAAGGCTCACGATCAGCTGCAGCCGCTCGTCGAACCGCAGCCCTCGCACAGGTAGCAGCTGCCCGCACGGCGCATCTTGGTGCCGCAGGAGAAGCAGAGCGGCGCGTCCGCGTTCAGCCCCAGCTGGATCTCGACCAGTTCGGTGGAGCTGTGGGCCTCCTTCGCCGACTCGGACCCGGTCCGCGACGGCGACGACGACCCACTGCTCTTCGGGGCAGCCACATGACGCGGCGCCGACTGGGCCAGACCCTCGACGTCCACCTCGTCATCGGCGGCCTCGTAGGACCCGGTCTCCAGGTGGCGCTGGCGCTCCTCGGCGGAGTGGATGCCGAGCGCCGAGCGGGTCTCGAAGGGCAGGAAGTCCAGCGCCAGCCGGCGGAAGATGTAGTCGACGATCGACTGCGCCATCCGCACGTCCGGGTCGTCCGTCATACCGGCCGGCTCGAAGCGCATGTTGGTGAACTTCGAGACGTAGGTCTCCAGCGGCACGCCGTACTGCAGGCCGACCGACACGGCGATCGAGAAGGCGTCCATCATGCCCGCCAGGGTCGAGCCCTGCTTGGACATCTTCAGGAAGACCTCACCGAGACCGTCGTCCGGGTAGGAATTGGCGGTCATGTAGCCCTCGGCACCGCCCACCGTGAAGGAGGTGGTGATGCCGGGACGGCCCTTGGGGAGGCGCCTGCGGACCGGGCGGTACTCGACGATCTTCTCGACCTCGGGCTCGGCCTGCTCCTTCTCCTCCTTCTTCTTGGCGGAGAGCGGCTGGCCGACCTTGCAGTTGTCGCGGTAGATCGCCAGCGCCTTGAGACCGAGCTTCCAGCCCTCGAAGTAGATCTCCTCGATCTCCTCGACGGTGGCCGACTCCGGCATGTTGACCGTCTTGGAGATCGCGCCGGACAGGAACGGCTGGGCGGCCGCCATCATCCGCACATGACCCATGGGCGAGATGGAACGCTCGCCCATCGCGCAGTCGAAGACCTCGTAGTGCTCGGGCTTCAGCCCCGGCGCGTCGATCACATTGCCGTGCTCGGCGATGTGGGCGACGATCGCCTCGATCTGCTCCTGCTGGTAGCCGAGCCGCTTGAGCGCCTTGGGGACCGTGTTGTTCACGATCTGCATGGAGCCGCCGCCGACCAGCTTCTTGAACTTGACCAGGGCCAGGTCCGGCTCGACGCCCGTGGTGTCGCAGTCCATCATCAGGCCGATGGTGCCGGTCGGCGCGAGCACCGACGCCTGGGCGTTGCGGTAGCCGCTCTTCTCGCCGATGCGCAGCACGTCCTGCCAGGCCTCGGTGGCCGCGGCCCAGACCGGGGTGTCCAGGTCGTCCATGCGCTTGGCGGCGGCGTTGGCGTCCGAGTGCTGCTTCATGACGCGCTTGTGGGCGTCCGCGTTCCGGGCGTAGCCGTCGTACGGGCCGACCACGGCGGCGAGCTCCGCGGAGCGCTTGTACGAGGTGCCGGTCATCAGGGAGGTGATGGCTCCGGCCAGGGCCCGGCCGCCGTCGCTGTCGTAGGCGTGGCCGGTGGCCATCAGCAGGGCGCCCAGGTTGGCGTAGCCGATGCCCAGCTGGCGGAAGGCGCGGGTGGTCTCGCCGATCTTCTCGGTCGGGAAGTCCGCGAAGCAGATGGAGATGTCCATCGCGGTGATGACCAGCTCGACGACCTTGGCGAAGCGCTCGGCGTCGAAGCGCTGGTTGCCCGCGTCGTCGTCCTGGAGGAACTTCATCAGGTTGAGCGAGGCGAGGTTGCACGAGGAGTTGTCCAGGTGCATGTACTCGCTGCACGGGTTGGAGGCGGTGATCCGGCCCGACTCCGGCGAGGTGTGCCAGTGGTTGATGGTGTCGTCGTACTGGATGCCCGGGTCGGCGCAGGCCCAGGCGGCCTCGGCCATCTTGCGGAAGAGGGACTTGGCGTCGACCTCCTCGATGGGCTCGCCGGTCAGCCGACTGCGCAGCCCGAACGAGGAGCCGGACTCCACCGCCTTCATGAACGTGTCGTTCACGCGGACGGAGTTGTTGGCGTTCTGGTACTGGACGGAGGTGATGTCGTCGCCGCCCAGGTCCATGTCGAAGCCCGCGTCGCGCAGGGCGCGGATCTTCTCCTCCTCCTTGACCTTGGTCTCGATGAACGCCTCGACGTCCGGGTGATCGACGTCGAGCACGACCATCTTGGCGGCGCGGCGGGTGGCGCCGCCCGACTTGATCGTTCCGGCGGAGGCGTCGGCGCCGCGCATGAAGGAGACGGGGCCGGAGGCGTTGCCGCCCGAGGAGAGGAGCTCCTTGGAGGAACGGATGCGGGAGAGGTTCAGGCCGGCGCCGGAGCCGCCCTTGAAGATCATCCCCTCTTCCTTGTACCAGTCCAGGATCGACTCCATGGAGTCGTCCACGGAGAGGATGAAGCAGGCGCTGACCTGCTGCGGCTGCTTGGTGCCGACGTTGAACCAGACAGGCGAGTTGAAGCTGAAGACCTGGTGCAGCAGCGCGTAGGTGAGCTCGTGGTCGAAGATCTCGGCGTCCGCGGGCGAGGCGAAGTAGCCATTGTCCTCACCGGCCTTGCGATAGGTGCGCACCACGCGGTCGATGAGCTGCTTCAGGCTCGCCTCGCGGTCCGGGGAGCCCACCGCGCCACGGAAGTACTTGCTTGTGACGATGTTGACCGCGTTCACCGACCAGAAGTCGGGGAACTCCACGCCGCGCTGCTCGAAGTTGACCGAACCGTCGCGCCAGTTGGTCATGACGACGTCACGGCGCTCCCAGACCACCTCGTCGTACGGATGCACGCCGGGGGTGGTGTGAATGCGCTCGATGCGCAGACCCTTGTTCGCCTTGCTGCCCTTGGAGCGGGAGCCTCGTGCCGGGCCGCTCGTCGTCTCTGTCATTCCGCCTCCCTGTACGGGCGAAAACGCCCTGATGTGCCCATTTCTTCCCCGGGCACGGTGTGTCTGTCTTTCACCCGGACGCGGCAAGCGCCCCGGGCGGGTGTGTGGGCCGCCGGTCAGTCGGCGGCGATGGCCGGCGCGGGGGCCTCCGCGGCCCCTTCGGCGCCGGGCCCGCGATCGTGCGCGGGAGGCCGTTGCTGGTCACGCAGCTCCGCCACGGCGGCCTCGAAGTCCTCGAGGGAATCGAAGGCGCGGTAGACGGAGGCGAAGCGGAGGTAGGCGACGAGGTCGAGCTTCTGGAGCGGGCCGAGTATGGCGAGCCCGACGTCATGGGTGGACAGCTCGGCGCTGCCGGTGGCCCGGACCGCCTCCTCCACCTGCTGACCGAGCTTGGCGAGGGCGTCCTCGGTGACCGGACGGCCCTGGCACGCCTTGCGCACCCCGGAGATGACCTTGTCGCGGCTGAAGGGCTCGGTGACCCCGCTCCGCTTGATCACCATGAGTGACGCGGTCTCCACGGTCGTGAAGCGACGCGAGCAGTCGGGGCACTGGCGGCGCCTGCGGATCGAGCAGCCGTCATCCGTGGTACGGCTGTCGACGACACGGCTGTCGGGGTGCCTGCAGAAGGGGCAGTGCATGACTCCGATCCCTCCCTCACCCTCAAAAACGGCGCATGACTGAACATGCCGGAACATGCCTGATGAGCCCCGTCCGGGCCGTAAGGCCCTCCGAGGCGGCCACAAGCATAGGCCAAAACTCTGTCGGCGGATCCACCAGGGACCACAACCTGTGGGTGGCTTGCATCCATCAAACCACTAGATCTGGTGTCCGGCACTCAACCGAGCCGGATGGCGTGTCACGGGCCGGGAGCAGGCACGAGACTACGCGAACCCCGTGCGTCCCGGATTCACAGGGGTCGGGATGCAAGACTGGGGCCGCCGCACGACGACCGGACCAAACGGCCCATACACCTAACCCTGTGATCACGTCAGTCCATCTGCGAAATTTCACTCGAACGTGTGTTTGGCGCAACCTTTCGAAAGCAACTACCGTTGTCCAACTAGGGAGAACATCTCGAGAGGGGCCGTCGTGACCACCACCGCAGAGAGCGCAACCGTTACCGCCCAGGAGCGCTCCCAGAGCCGACTCGAACAGACACACGCGATGAACCAGACCCACCCGATGAACGACGACACCACGACCCCGGAGGGGCAGAAGCCCGCGCGCTCGCTACCAGGGCGACCTCCAGGCATCCGGGCGGACAGCTCGGGGCTGACCGACCGGCAGCGGCGTGTCATCGAGGTCATTCGCGACTCTGTGCAGCGGCGTGGCTACCCGCCGTCCATGCGGGAGATCGGTCAGGCGGTGGGCCTCTCCAGCACCTCGTCCGTCGCCCATCAGCTGATGGCTCTGGAACGGAAGGGCTTTCTGCGGCGCGACCCCCATCGGCCCCGGGCCTACGAGGTCCGCGGCTCCGACCAGCCCAGCACCCAGCCCCCGGACACCACCGGCAAGCCCGCCGCCTCCTATGTACCGCTGGTCGGCCGGATCGCGGCCGGTGGCCCGATCCTCGCCGAGGAGTCGGTCGAGGATGTCTTCCCGCTCCCCCGCCAGCTGGTCGGCGACGGTGAGCTCTTCGTGCTGAAGGTGGTCGGCGACTCCATGATCGAGGCCGCCATCTGCGACGGCGACTGGGTGACGGTGCGCCGCCAGCCCGTCGCGGAGAACGGCGACATCGTCGCGGCCATGCTCGACGGAGAGGCCACGGTGAAGCGTTTCAAGCGCGAGGACGGCCATGTGTGGCTGCTTCCGCACAACGCCGCCTACCAGCCGATCCCCGGCGACGAGGCCACCATTCTGGGCAAGGTGGTCGCGGTGCTGCGGCGCGTCTGAGTGCGCCGGATCGAGGTGCGCCCTTAGCGTGCCCCACGACCGGGCCCCGGGACCACTGCGCCGGTTCCGGGGCCCTGCTGTGTCTGGCGACCGTCGGGGCCTGTCGTATGAGGCGGCCGCGCCCCCCGCTCAGGCCCCCTGGGCCTTGGCCGCCGCGTCGATGGCGGCCAGCGAGCGGCGCACCTGGTTGCGGTCGGTGGTGTACCAGAATTCCGGCATGGACTTGCGGAGGAACGAGCCGTAGCGGGCCCGCTCGACCCGCGGATCCAGGACGGCGACGATGCCCCGGTCGCCCGAAGCCCGCACCAGCCGGCCCGCGCCCTGGGCCATCAGCAGCGCGGCATGCGTCGCGGCGACGGCCATGAAGCCATTGCCCCCGGCCTCCTCCACCGCCTTCTGGCGGGCACTCATCAGAGGGTCGTCGGGACGGGGGAAAGGCACCCGGTCCATCACCACCAACTGACAGCTCGGCCCCGGCACATCAACGCCCTGCCAGAGGGACAGCGTGCCGAACAGGCAGGTCCTGGCGTCGGCGGCGAAGGAACGGATCAGCTCGCCCAGCGTCTCCTCGCCCTGGAGGAGGATGGGCATGTCCAGACGCCCACGCAGCTCCTCCGCGGCCGCCTGAGCGGCGCGCATGGACGAGAACAGCCCGAGCGTGCGACCACCCGCGGCCTCGACCAGCTCGGCGAGCTCATCGAGCATATCGGCGCGGCTGCCCTCGCGACCGGGCTGGGCGAGATGCTTGGCGACGTAGAGAATCCCCTGCTTGGAGTAGTCGAAGGGCGAGCCGACGTCGAGGCCCTGCCAGCGCGGCGCGGTCTCCTCGCCGCCCTCCGGATCCTGCGGGCTCTCGGGGGCGAGACCGAGTGAGGCCGCCACCCCGTTGAAGTCCCCGCCCAGCTTGAGCGTGGCGGAGGTGAGGACGACGGACCGGTCCTCGAACAACTTCTCGCGCAGCAGCCCCGACACCGAGAGCGGGGCGACACGCAGCGAGGCGCCGAAGCGGTCGTGCCGCTCGTACCAGACCACGTCGTACTCGGAGGCTTCGACGATCCGCTCGGCCACCTGGTGGATGTTCTCCACGGCGCCCAGCGCCTGCTTGCGGACCGCGTCCTCGTCCTTGACCGAGGCGTCCCGCGTGGCGCCGAGCGCCGAGATCACCGTACGGGCCGCGTCGCGCAGCGCCATCAGCACATAGCCGAGGTCCTCGGGGATCTTCTCGAGGCGGCCGGGCAGGGCGAGCTCCATCAGCCGCTCGAAGCCCTCGGAGGCGGTCTGGAGGGCGTCCGCCGCCTGTTCGTTGACCAGCTTCGCGGCACGCCGCACGGCGCGGTTGACCTGGCCCGGGGTGAGCTCTCCGCTGGCGACGCCGGTGACCCGGGAGACCAGCTCATGGGCCTCGTCGACGATCAGCACCTCATGGCTGGGCAGCACGGGGGCGCCCTCGATCGCGTCGATGGCGAGCAGCGCGTGATTGGTGACGACGACATCGGCGAGCTTGGCCCGCTCACGGGCGGCCTCGGCGAAGCACTCCGCGCCATAGGCGCATTTGGACGCGCCGAGGCACTCCCGGGAGGTGACCGACACCTGGGACCAGGCGCGGTCCGAGACACCGGGGGTCAGATCGTCCCGGTCACCCGTCTCGGTCTCGTCCGACCAGTCACGCAACCGCAGCAGGTCCTTGCCGAGCTTGCTGGTGGGCGCGGCGGCCTCGAACGGGTCGAAGAGCCCGGCCTCGTCGGCGTCCTCCTGCGGGACGCCCTCGTGGAGCCGGTGCAGGCACAGATAGTTGGAGCGGCCCTTGAGCATGGCGAACTCGGGGCGGCGGCGCAGCAGCGGATGCAGCGCCTCCACGGTGCGGGGAAGATCGCGCTCGACGAGCTGCCGCTGCAGGGCGAGGGTCGCCGTGGCGACGACGACGCGCTCGCCGTGGGCGAGGGCGGGCACCAGGTAGCCCAGGGACTTCCCGGTGCCGGTACCGGCCTGGACCAGCAGGTGGGAGCTGTCGTCGATCGCCTCCGCCACCGCTTGGGCCATGGCGGTCTGGCCAGGGCGCTCGGTGCCGCCGACGGCGGTTACGGCGGCGTGCAGCAGATCTTCGAGTGGCGGCGAGGACGATTCAGTCATAGGGCTGCCAGCCTAAGGGGCGGCACCGACATCACTCCTGCCGGTGTGGTCGGTGACGGACGGTTTCGGCCGGGGCGGGGTCCGGGCGGATCTTCGCTTCGTGGCACGGGCGGATCCGCGCCGCGTGGGAACCGGGGCCGGGCGAGCGGTGTATCAACAGTGGAATCTCGCATCGAGGCAGACGGATCACCGGGGGGCACGGATGGTTGCGGAGGCTCACAGGACGTGTCGCAGGGCACGGTCGCGCAGCAACAGCGCGGCGCGTTTGCCGGGGAGTTCGACTTCCGCGGAGAAGCGGAAACCGGCGCCGAGGAAGGCTGCCACGGAGGGGGTGTTGCGGAGATCCGGTTCGGCCACGACCCGGGTGCAGGACGGACGGTGCTCAAGGACGAGGTCGGCGGCCGCGCGGAGCAGGGTCGTCCCCAGACCGCGGCCGCGATCGCTCACCCGGCCGATGAGCAGGTGGATACCCGTGTCATGCGGGCGGGCCGGGTAGTACCGCGCGAGCGGGTCCAGATCGGCGCGGTACACCTCCCAGTAGCTCATCGGGACGCCGTCCAGGACGCCCAGACAGGGCACGCTGCGCCCATCGCCGTCCAGCTGGTCCCCGAGGTGGCTCGCGGTGGCCTCCTCGGGACCGTCGAGCTCCCAGAAGGCGGCCACGGACGGGTCGTTCATCCATTGGGCGATGAGCCGCAGATCGCGCCCGATGCGGACCGGAACGAGCTGGAAGGCGCCCAACGGGGTGTTGGTGGGCCCCCATTCGACGATGTGGTCGAGCAGATCCGGCCGGTCGTCGGCCTGCGGTCGAGCGGAGTCCAGGTCGATGAGTCGTGCGATGTCCTCTTCCTGGCGCAGCCGCATGTCGATGGTGTCGTCGGTGCTGGAGCTCGTACTGGAGTCGGTGTGCGGCACGGCGATGCTCTCCTCTCAGGGGTCTGGGCACGTCGGGAGGGACGTGGGGGCGAGGGGCGTGATCGCGGGTCGCGGAGTCAAGCCATGGGAGTGACAGCGGTGGAGCCGGAAGGCGAGACAGACATGGAGAGGGGGTTGGGGATGGTCACATAGACGGACTGGGTGTCCACCGGTCCCACGAGCTCGTCCAGGCCGTGCAGCCGGGTGAGCAGATTGGCCTTGCAGCGCAGGGTGGGTGTCTCCAGGAGCCGGGCGGGAAGCGGTGAGCGGGTTCTCCCGGGGCCGGACGCGGCCTCGGCGAGAAAGCGGCGGAACGCGGCCAGCAGGACGCGCTCGTCGACGAGTCGCTGGGATCCGAAGGCGCCGATCAGTCCGAGGACGTTGTTGACACCCAGGTAGTAGGCGAACCGCTCGTCGGTGACCTCGTCGGAGACGAAGGTGTCGCTGCGGCCGCCGATACCGGGCAGCCGACGCTGGAGTTCGGCGTGCCGGGACGCGCGGAAGTAGTAGCCCTGGTTGTCCCGGTAGCGGCCGCCGACCGGCCAGCCGTCGGGGTCCAGCAGCACCAGGGTGTTCTGCTGGTGCGCCTCGAGCGCGATGCCGGCCTCTCCGTCCAGCCAGAGCAGGGGGCGTACGACCGTGTGCAGATAGCGCAGGAACCACTCCGTGCCGGCCGCCGCGGTGGAACGGCCGGTGCGAGCGNCTCCGTCCAGCCAGAGCAGGGGGCGTACGACCGTGTGCAGATAGCGCAGGAACCACTCCGTACCGACGGCCGCGGTGGAACGGCCGGTTCGGGCGGCGAGCCGGGCGACGAGGTGGGCGAGCCGGGAGCGCATCACCGGCTGTCCGGGCCAGGGGCGCGGCGCGAGGAGTCCGGCGACGCAGACGGCGTCGTCGCCGGGGCCGAACGGGTTGTGCCGGATGACGACGTCGAGGCCGGTCAGGGGGTCGCCATCTGGTCCGTCGACGGCGAGCCAGGCCGGGTCCCGGACGATGTCGAAGCCCGGGAAGCCGGGAAAGGCCGCCCGCCACTGCTCGGCCAGTCCGCTGCGGAGCAGTCGGTGGACCTCGACACCGCGGCGGAGTTCCTTACGGAGGTTCTCACGACGGGAGTTGGTGATCCGCAGACCGAGGGAGAGTTTCAGCATGGCAGGAGCGCCGGGCCGGTAGACGGTGCGGACCGAGGAGGTGGGGTGCCAGGGCCCACCGGACGGCCCGAGGTCGTGCAGCAGGCCGGCGTCGAAGAGCGCGGCGGCCTCCGGACGGTGCCGGATCTCGCGAGCCTGCCAGGGATGCAGAGGCAAGGGCACGGTTCCCGTGGGCAGTTGGAGGCCGCTGCCCGCCAGGGAGAGGGCGAGCCGTTCGGCGGGCACGGTCCGGCCGCGCTCCGTCCAGGCCGACTCGCAGGCCAGTGCGGACCGGCCGACCGCGATCCAGTGAAGGGGGAAGGAGCCACGCGTTTCCGGTGAGCAGACGGTGGATTCGGAGTCGGAGAGGCCCTCGCGGCTCTTCGGCGTGGGATGCAGGGGGTGACCGAAGAGGAGGGACTGTTCCGCGCTGAGGAACGGTGTGCTCGTGCTCGGATCGGCGGGTGTGGCCCGGCGGAGGGTGAGGAAGAGGGCGGTGCGCCGTACGGAGTCCGCGACACGCCCGACGAGTTCGGTGGCGCCCGCGTCGGGGTCGTCCCGCCGCGCGCTGTACGTCGCCTCGCGGGTGAGCAGGGCCGCCAGGGTGACCGCGCCGACAGCGGGCGCGTCATGGGGGCCGTGCTCCAGCAGCGGCGGCCCGAAGCGGTGCCAGCCGGTGGGCGACCAATAGCGCACGGGGACGAGGAGGACGGTTCCGCTGGCGGCGAGGGAAATGCGCAGGGTGTCCCCGTCGGGCCGCGCGAGGCCGCTCTCGCGCACCCAGCAGCGCAGCAGGTTCTCGACGGCAGCGGTGTCGGCAGCGATCTGCGGGTCGGGGTCGTCGAGCGGATCCGCGACGACTTCGCGGGTGCTGACCTCGCGGACGTCAGCCTCGCGGGTGCGGTCGTCGGGCGTTTCCTGGCTGTCGCGGTGCTGCCGAGGCACGGCCGTCGCGGCGAGGGGCGGCGCCTGCCCGGACAGCCGCGGCGCCGGCGGCTCGTCCACCGAGGGCTCTGCGGCGGGTGGCGGCTCCGGGGCAGGCGGCCGGGGGGCTCCCGTCCCCGCACCCGCCGCGCTGGCGAGTGGCGCCGTGGCGGACGATGCCGCCGGGGGCAGTGGCACAGGTGCCGCGGGCGGTGGCACCGCGGCTGGGGGATGTGGCACTGCGGCTGGGGGCGATGGTGGTGCTGGGGGCGCCGCAGGGGCACCGGCGGCCGACGTGGCGGTGGGCGCACCGGCGGCCGACGTGGCGGTGGGCGCTCCGGCGGCCGACGTGGCGGTGGGCGGCGTGGCGGTGGGCGGCGTGGCGGTGGACGGCGTGGCGGTGGACGGCGTGGCGGTGGACGGCGTGGCGGTGGACGGCGTGGCGGTGGACGGCGTGGCGGTGGACGGTTCCCCGACCGTCGAGACCGCCGTGGGCGAGGCGGGCGGTCTTGCCGCCTCGGCCGGGGGAGGCGCTGTGTGGGGCGGGTGCGGGAGGGGCGGCGGAGGGCCGGGGCGGGCGGAGTCGTCGGGGTCGGTCAGGGCGCCGGGCACGGGCTGCGGTTGGGGAGACGAGGGGGCTCCCCCGGGAGTGTGCGGCATGGTGGGTGCGGCGCGGGCGTCACGGCGTTCATGTCCTGGGCCCGGCCTGCCTCCTTCGGTGGTGCGATGGCGATGCGGTCATACGGTGCGGGACGCGTCACCGGTGGTCTCCGGTGAGCGGCGGGGCGAACGGGGCAGCGGTGGGAGGGAGTTCACGGGAGCGGGTTCCGGCGGTGCGGATCGCCGCGTCCAGGGCGTCGGTGAGCCGGTCCAGGACGGCCTCTGCCTGCTCATCGGTGATGGTGAGTGGAGGGAGAAGGCGGATCACCGCGCTGTGGCGTCCGCCGAGTTCGACGATGAGCCCGCGCCGCAGGCACTCCTGCTGAACGGCCACCGCGAGCGCGGAATCGGCGGGCGGAGCCGCCGTACGCGTGGCACCGGCGTACGGGGCTCCCCCGCCCAACGCCCCGCCCGCACCCTCGCCCTGAGCGCCCGCCCGCCGGGCTCCCTCGCGGCGAGTCATCTCGCGGGGGACCGCCTCGCTCGGGGATGTCTGGTACGGGGATGCGCAGCCCGGGGTTCCCTCCCGGTCGGCGTTCGTTGCGGGCCCAGCCCCCGCGGCACACCCAGCCCCCGCGGCATACCCAGCCCTCGCGGCATACCCGGCGCCCGCGGCGGGCCGGGTCGACGGTGCGTTCCCGGCCTCCCCTGTAGGCCCACCCTCCGGGTCCACCAGCTCCACGCCGATCATGAGACCGCGGCCCCGTACGTCTCCGATCCACCGGCGCCCGGTGGCGAATTGGCGTAGCCGGTCCAGCATCCGGGTGCCGACGGTTGCCGCGTGCTCGGCGAGGTTGTTCTCGCGGACGTAGGCGAGGGTCGCGGCACCCGCGGCCATGGCCAGTTGGTTGCCGCGGAAGGTTCCCGCGTGGGCTCCGCGGGGCCAGACGTCGAGGTCCTCGTGGTAGACCACGACGGCCAGCGGCAGGCCACCGCCGATGGCCTTCGACAGCACCATCGCATCGGGCACCACCCCGCTGTGGTCGACTGCCCAGAAGGCCCCGGTGCGTCCGACGCCGGTCTGGACCTCGTCCGCGACGAGCGGGATGGAGCGGGCCGCGGTGATGTCGCGCATCCGGCGCAGCCAGCCGTCCGGGGCCGGGATCACCCCGCCCTCGCCCTGCACCGGTTCGAGGATCATCCCGGCCGGGTCGGGCACCCCGCCCTTCGGGTCGTCGAGCAGCTTCTCGGTCCAGCGCGCGGAGAGTTCGGCACCGTGCTCCCCGCCGACCCCGAAGGGGCAGCGGTAGTCGTACGGAAAGGGCAGCCGGGTCACCCCGGACGACGGGGCGCCGCCGGAGGCGGCCAGGGCTCCGGCCGTCATGCCGTGGTAGGCCCCGGAGAAGGCGAGCAGGCCGTCGCGCCCGGTGGCGGTCCGCACCAGCTTGAGCGCGGCCTCGACCGCGTCCGTGCCCGCCGGTCCGCAGAACTGCACCCGCGCGTGGGCGGCGAGTCCGGGCGGCAGGGTGGCGAACAGCTCGTCGGTGAAGGCGTCCTTGACCGGGGTGGCCAGGTCCAGGACCTGCAGCGGCGCCTCCGCGTCCAGGACGGCCCGGATCGCGTCCAGCACCACAGGGTGGTTGTGCCCCAGGGCCAGCGCCCCGGCCCCGGAGAGACAGTCGAGGTAGCGGCGGCCGTCGGCCCCTTCGACCGTCATCCCCCGGGCGCGCACCGGAACCATGGGCAGCGCCCGGGCATAGGTGCGGGCGGCGGACTCACGCAGCGCCTGGCGCCGCAGAATGCCCTGGGCGGCGCCGCCGTCGTCGGAGACGGCGGCCAGGGCCATCGGCGGGAGCTGGGTCACGGCCACGCGTCTCGGTCCTCCTGCTGCTGAACACCCTCCGGCTGTCCCCCGTACGTACCAACGACGCGTGGCGCTCTGGATCACGGGCTGGGCGAAGATCCTTGCGGCCGGGAACCAAGGACCCGCTCGCAGCCGTCGTAGGCGGCACCGGCATAGTGGGATACCACCCCATTGCCGGGGCGGTGCATGACAATTCCACACAGGCCGTAGAGCAGCTCAGAACCTCAGGGGGAGTCCCGCCCATGCCATCCAACCGCCGCCGACCCGCACTGGCCGTGGCCGCCATAGCCTCGGTTCTGGCGCTCACCGCCACCGCGTGCGGCTCCTCGGACGACAACACCGACGCCAAGCCGACCGCGTCGTCGGAGCAGCAGGGCGTGGGCGACATCAAGCTGCCCGACAACCTCAACGACAAGTTGAAGAACCTCGGCATCGATCTGGACCAGTGGAAGAACGGTGCCTGGAACAAGTGGGACAAGGACGACTGGCTGCGCGAGGCCGGTGACTTCATCAACCCGATCATCAAGGGCCTGTGGAAGCCGGACCGGATGCGCGACGCGCAGGAGCCCGACAAGCCGGTGGACGACAGCGACATCGCGGACGACCAGGGTGTGACCGACCCCGATCCGCAGCCCGTCACGGCCAAGGAGGTCGCCAGCCCGTACAGCTCCAACGTCCCCTACGCGGGCAAGGTCTTCTTCGACGGCCCCGAGGGCTCGATGGTCTGCTCCGCGACCGTGGTCGAGGACCCGGCGCACCCCGGCAAGTCCAACCTGGTGTGGACGGCGGGCCACTGCGTCCACGCGGGCAAGGGCGGCGGCTGGTACAAGAACCTGATGTTCGTGCCCTCCTACAACGACGCGGGCAAGTCGCAGGCGGAGCTGGAGAACGCCACCAAGGAGGAGCTGGCTCCCAAGGGCGTCTGGTGGGCCGACTGGGCCCAGACCTCCTCGCAGTGGATCGACAACGGCGCGGCCGTGGGCGGCAAGGGCGCTCCGTACGACTTCGCGGTGATGCATGTGAAGCCCGAGGTCAGCGGCGGCAAGTCGCTCGAGGAGACGGTGGGCGGCGCGCTGCCGGTCGACTTCAACGCCCCGGCGGTGAAGTCCATCGACGAGATCACGGCCACCGGCTACCCGGCCGCCCCGCCGTTCGACGGCCAGAAGATGAACCAGTGCGCGGACAAGCCGGGCCGGCTCTCCCTGGACGCCAAGCAGCCGACGATGTACCGCATCGGCTGCACCATGACCGCGGGCTCCTCCGGCGGTGGCTGGGTCGCCAACGGTGCGGACGGCAAGCCGGCGCTGGTGTCCAACACCTCGATCGGCCCGTCCAACGCGACCTGGCTGGCGGGCCCCCACCTGGGCCCCGAGGCGAAGGGCGTCTACAGCGCGGTCAGCAAGAAGTTCGCGAACCAGTGACCGGCTGAGCCGGTAGCCGTCAGGCGGCCGTCCATCCCATGGCGAGGGCCCGCCCCCGGATTTCCGGGGGCGGGCCCTCGTCGTGTAGGTGTCGTGGCCGACGCGGTGCGGCTGGTGTGACCTAGCGCTGTCCGGCGGCCGCGGCCGGGATGAAGCGCCGAAGCTCCGCCGCGAGCTCCTCGTGCACGCGCGCCTTGAGCAGCGTGCCCTCGGGGGTGTGCTCCTCGGAGAGCACCTCGCCCTCGGCGTGGGTGCGCGCGACGAGCTTGCCGTGGGTGTACGGCAGCAGCACCTCGATCTCGACCTGGGGCCGGGGCAGCTCCTCGTCGATCACCGCGAGCAGCTCGTCGATGCCCAGCCCGCTGCGGGCCGACACCGCCATGGCGCGCCGCTCCATGCGCAGCAGCCGCTGCACGACGAGCGGATCGGCCATGTCCGCCTTGTTGATCACGACGATCTCGGGCACGTCCACCGCGCCGACATCGCGGATCACCTCGCGCACGGCGGCCAGCTGCTCCTCCGGCGCCGGATGCGAGCCGTCCACCACGTGGAGGATCAGATCGGCGTCGCCGACCTCCTCCATCGTGGAGCGGAACGCCTCCACCAGGTGGTGCGGCAGATGCCGGACGAACCCGACGGTGTCCGCCAGCGTGTAGAGCCGCCCGCTGGGGGTCTCGGCCCGGCGCACGGTCGGGTCGAGGGTGGCGAACAGCGCGTTCTCCACCAGGACACCGGCACCGGTGAGCCGGTTGAGCAGCGAGGACTTGCCCGCGTTGGTGTATCCGGCGATGGCGACCGAGGGGACCTTGTGACGCCGGCGCTCCTGCCGCTTGATGTCGCGGCCGGTCTTCATCTCGGCGATCTCGCGGCGCATCTTCGCCATCTTCTCGCGGATGCGGCGCCGGTCCGTCTCGATCTTGGTCTCACCGGGACCACGAGTGGCCATACCGCCGCCCGAGGATCCGGAGCCACCGCCACCCATCTGGCGGGACAGCGACTGACCCCAGCCTCGCAGCCGCGGCAGCATGTACTGCATCTGGGCGAGCGAGACCTGCGCCTTGCCCTCTCGGGACTTGGCGTGCTGGGCGAAGATGTCGAGGATCAGGGCGGTCCGGTCGACCACCTTGACCTTGACGACGTCCTCGAGGTGGATCAGCTGTCCGGGGCTCAGCTCACCGTCGCAGACCACGGTGTCGGCGCCGGACTCGACCACGATGTCACGCAGTTCCTCGGCCTTGCCGGAGCCGATGTAGGTGGCGGGATCCGGCTTGTTGCGCCGCTGGATCACGCCGTCGAGCACCAGGGCACCGGCGGTCTCGGCGAGCGCGGCGAGCTCCGCCAGGGAGTTCTCCGCGTCCCGGACGGTGCCGGAGGTCCATACGCCGACCAGCACCACACGCTCCAGGCGCAGCTGCCGGTACTCGACCTCGGTGACGTCCTCGAGCTCGGTGGACAGCCCCACCACACGCCGCAGCGCGGCGCGGTCGGAGCGGTCGTACTGGTCGCCGTCACGCTCCTCGTCGATCTCGTGGCTCCAGGCGACGTCCTCTTCCATCAGGGCGTCGGCCCGAAGGCTCTCGGCGAGGCGCTGCCGGTCCTGCGGAAGGGAAGAGGAGTGGGTCAAAGGAATCCTTACGTCGTGGAATACCGTCACTGTCGACAACGCGTGGCGGGCCCGCGGGATTCCCCCCGCGGGGGCCGGTCGCGAACGCCGACCCCTTGATGGTCGCACGCGGCGGGCGGGGCGTCACCCGGGTTTCACGGCCCATGGCACCGAGTAACGTACCGCGTGCCGCCCCGCCCGCGCGCCAGGCAGCGCGGCGCCCTTCGTGGTCTCCTTCTCCGACTGCTTCCAGTCGGGGTGCCCCGGCATCGGCGGCGTCTTCCTGCCGTACAGCCACGGATGGAGGAACCCGCTCAGATCGCGCCCCGCCACGGTGGAGGCCAGCCGGACGAAGTCGGCGGTCGAGGCCACACCGTCGCGGTGGCGGAGCACCCACTGCCGCTCCAGCCGCTCGAAGGCGGCCCGGCCGATCCGCTGCCGCAGCGCGTACAGCACCAGCGCGCTGCCGTCGTAGACCACCGGGCGGAAGATGCCGATCGGCTGGCCGGGGTCGGCGGCCGCGGGGGCCGCGGGCGGCCCTCCCTCGGCCCGCCAGGCGTCGGACTGCCCGTACGCCTTGCGCATCCGCCGCTCCAGGCTCGCCTTACCGCGCTCATCGGCGTACAGCGCCTCGTACCAGGTGGCATGGCCCTCGTTGAGCCACAGATCGGACCAGCGGCGCGGGCTGACGCTGTCGCCGAACCACTGGTGCGCCAGCTCATGCACCATGATCGACTCGATGTACCACCGGGGCAGCTGATCGCTGGTGAACAGATCGCGCTCGAAGAGGGAGAGCGTCTGGGTCTCCAGCTCGAAGCCGGTGGTGGCGTGGGCGATCAGCACACCGTAGGTCTCGAAGGGGTAGCGCCCGGCCTTCTTCTCCATCCAGGCCAGCTGCCCGGGGGTGCGCGCGAGCCACTTCTCCAGCCGGGTGCGGTCCGCCGTGGGGACGACGTCGCGCACCGGCAGCCCATGGGGCCCGGTGCGGCGCGGCACGGCGGAGCGGCCGATCGAGATCTGCGCCAGCTCGGTGGCCATGGGGTGGGCGAGGCGGTACGTCCAGGTGGTCCGCGATCCCTTGCGGACGCGCTGTCCGGGCAGCCCGCCCGCGACGACCGTAAGGCTCTTCGGAGCGGTGATCCGGAAGGTGAAGCGGGCCTTGTCGGCGGGGTGGTCGTTGCACGGGAAGACCCGGTGGGCGGCGTTGGCCTGGTTGGCCATGGCCAGCCCGTCGCTGGTGCGGACCCAGCCGCCGTTCGTGCCGCTCCGCGGATCGCTGGTGTGGCGGACGGTGACCTGGAAGGCGGCGCCCTTACGGAGGGGGGCGGACGGGGTGATCACCAGGTCCTCACCGGCCGTCGCGAACCGGGCCCGCGCTCCGTCGACCCGCACCGAGTCCACGACGCCCTGGGTGAAGTCGAGGTTGAGGGTGCGCAGCGGGGCGGTCGCGCGGGCGTCGATGGTGGTGACGGCGTCGAGCGGGCGGTCCTGACGGTGGTAGGCGAACGCGATGTCGTACGCCGTGACGTCGTACCCGGGGTTGCCGAGCTGCGGGAAGAGGGGGTCGCCGATGCCCAGGGGACTCGGGTGCGCGGGGGACACCGGCCCCGCTGCGGAGGAGGGGCCGACCGCGAGGAAGACGGCGGCCATGGCGGCGGCCACCGGCGCGGTCCTGCGGCGCCCGGTGCGCGGCGACCTGGGGCGGCGCCCCGAAGAAAGCGTCATGCCCTACGGCTACCAGCGCCCCGGCGCCCGCGCAGTCGCTCCCGGCCTTGATCCACCCGAAGGAGTTCAGACAGCCGAACGCGTGCAGACGGCCCGACGGTGGTCAGCAGCGTGCCGCTCAGGAGCGCGACCGCCGGTCAGCGCGCCGCGGCCATGCTGCGGCCCTCGCGCGTCACGTCGTACACCCCGGGGACGTTCCGCATGGCCCGCATCAGCGTCGGCAGCCTGCCCGCGTCGGGCAGCTGGAGCGTGTAGGTGTGCCGGACCCGCTGCTCCCGCGGCGGTTCGACGGCGGCCGCCACCACCTCCGCGCCCTCGGCGGCGATGGCCTCGGTGAGGTCCGCGAGCAGATGTGGTCGGCTGAACGCCTCCGCGAAGAGGGTCACGCGGTAGTCGGCGCCCCCGTCTCCGTCGTCCTCGTCCGCCCAGCGCACCCCGACGGCCGTGCGCCCGGCCGCGGTCATCCGCGCCACTCCGGGGCACCGCTCGCGGTGCACGGTGACGGCCCCGCCGCGCACCGCGAAGCCGGTGATCGCGTCGGGCGGCACCGGGGTGCAGCAGCGGGCGAGCCGTACGGTCGCGCCGGGCAGGTCGACGACGATGCCCGCCTCGGGGCGGCCCGTACCGGGCGCGGGGGCGACGGTCTGGCCGCCCCGCGAGACCTGCGAGCCCCGGGTGACCTGCGCGTCCTTCGTCTCCTGTCCGTCCTGCGCGTCCTGGCCGTCCTGTGCATCCTGTGCGTCCTGGCCGGTGAGCTCGGAGGCGGACTCCGGCTCCTCAGCGGCCTCCCGGGGTCCGTGCTGCGACGCCGGATGGGCGGCCAGCCAGCGGTTGATGGCGATCCGGGCGGCCGGGGTGCGGGCGTGGTCGAGCCACTCCGGCGAGGGGCCGTGGGAGGCGGTGTCCCGGGCGTCGCTAGCCATCAGCAACTGCAGGGTGTCGCCGTCGCGCAGCACCGTGCTCAGGGTCGCGATCCGGCCGTTGACCCGGGCGCCGATACAGGAGTGCGCGTCGTCGCCGTACAGGGCGTACGCGGCGTCCACGCAGCTCGCGCCCGCGGGCAGGCCGAGCGTCCCGCCGTCGGAGCGGAAGACGGTGATCTCCCGGTCCTGGGCGAGGTCGTCGCGGAGCGAGGTCCAGAAGATGTCGGGGTCGGGGGTCGCGCTCTGCCAGTCGAGCAGCCGGGACAGCCAGCCGGGGCGGGTGGGGTCGGCCCGCTCGCCCTCGGGGGCGTCGGCTCCCTCCGTCGGGGCGTACGGATTGCCGAGGGCGATCACTCCGGCCTCCGCGACCCGGTGCATCTGGTGGGTGCGGATGAGGACTTCGGTGACCTCGCCGTCGCGCCCGGCCACGGCCGTGTGCAGCGACTGGTAGAGGTTGAACTTGGGGACCGCGATGAAGTCCTTGAACTCCGAGATCACCGGGGTGAAGCAGGTGTGCAGTTCGCCGAGGACCGCGTAGCAGTCCGCGTCGTCGGAGACGAGGACGAGAAGGCGGCCGAGGTCGGTGCCGGTCAGCTCGCCGCGCTTGAGCCCGACCCGGTGGACGGAGACGAAGTGCCGCGGCCGGACCAGGACTTCGGCGGTGATGCCCGCCTCGTGCAGCACGCCCCGTACGTCCTCGGCGGCCTGGGCCAGCGGGTCGGGGCGGCCGGCGTGGGCCTGGAGGAGCTCGCGGGTCCGCGCGTACTCCTCGGGGTGGAGGATGGCGAAGACCAGGTCCTCGAGCTCGGTCTTGAGCGCCTGGACCCCGAGCCGCTCGGCGAGCGGGATCAGCACATCGCGGGTGACCTTGGCGATGCGCGCCTGTTTCTCGGGGCGCATCACGCCGAGGGTGCGCATGTTGTGCAGCCGGTCGGCGAGCTTGATCGACATCACCCGGACGTCGTTGCCGGTGGCGACGAGCATCTTGCGGAAGGTCTCGGGCTCGGCCGCCGCGCCGTAGTCGACCTTCTCCAACTTGGTGACGCCGTCGACGAGATAGCGGACCTCCTCGCCGAACTGCTCCCCCACCTGATCGAGGGTCACTTCGGTGTCCTCGACGGTGTCGTGGAGCAGCGAGGCGGTCAACGTCGTGGTCTCGGCGCCCAGTTCGGCGAGGATCAGCGTGACGGCCAGCGGATGGGTGATGTACGGCTCACCGCTCTTGCGCATCTGGCCGCGGTGGGAGGACTCGGCCAGGACATACGCCTTGCGGAGCACATCCAGATCGGCTCCGGGGTGGTGGGCGCGGTGGACCTTGGCCACATGCTCGATCGCGTCCGGCAGCCGGCCGCGGGAGGCGGACCCCAGCAGGGCGGCCCGGCTGAACCTGCGGAGATTGCGCAGGTCGATGCGGGGGAGGCCGCGCCTGCGACCGAACGGGGCCTGGTCGGTGGCCTCTGCGCTCATGGGCACCTCCGGCGGCGTCGAGCGTCAACCGGCGTGGGTGCTCCCCCGGGGCCGGTGCTTGATGCTATCGAGCCCATCACGCACGGCCGACCGGCTCTCGCCCAGAGTGAAACGGATCACCCATTCGAGGGAAGTGTCAGCCGAGGTCCGTGCCCAGCCAAGAGGGATCTATCTCCCCCTCGGCCACGATCACGGCAGGGCCGGTCATCTCCACCGTACCGTCCGGCCGTTCGCTGATGACAAGCCGCCCTCCGGGGACGTCCACGGTGTACGTGACGGGGTGGCCGGTGACCGCCGGATCGGCCCCGTCACGGCGTGCGGCGGCGACCATCACGGCGCAGGCGCCGGTGCCGCAGGAGCGGGTCTCACCGGAGCCGCGCTCATGCACGCGCATCGCGACATGACGCAGGCCGCGGTCGACGACGAATTCGACGTTGGTGCCGTGCGGGTACGCGGCGGCGGGGCGCACGGCGGGGGCCGCGAACAGATCACCGGCCTCGGCGAGGTCGTCGACGAAGGCGACCGCGTGCGGATTGCCCATGTTCACGTTGCGCGCGGGCCAGCTGTGGTCACCGACCGTGACCGTGATCTCCCCGTCGGGGCCGGGCCCGGGCAGTGTGGCCTCGCCCATCACCACGGTGATCGGGGCGTCGGACCCGGCCGTGGCCTGGCCCGGCCGGGCGGCGTCACCGGCGTCCTTGGCGATGTGGGCCCGGCGCACCCCGGCCCGGGTGGCGATGGCGAGGTCGCCCGCCTCGACGAGCCCGGCGCGCTGAAGGTACCGGGCGAAGACGCGGACTCCGTTGCCGCACATCTCGGCGATGCTGCCATCGCTGTTGCGGTAGTCCATGAACCATTCGGCCTGGTCGGCCATGGCCAGCGCCTCGGGGTGTGCCGAGGACCGCACGACGCGGATCAGGCCGTCACCGCCGATACCGGCGCGGCGGTCGCAGATCCGGGCGACGGTGGCCGCGGACAGCTCCAGGCGTCCGTCCAGGTCGGGGACGATGACGAAGTCGTTCTCGGTGCCGTGCCCCTTCAGGAAGGCCAGCCGTGGTGCGGTGCTCATTCCTCGATCCTACGGGGCACCGCGCGCGCCGTCCCCCGGCGCCCGGGCCGCCTGGGGGACCCACGGGACGGAGGGCCCTAAGCAGGTCGGAGGAAATCCGCTACGGTTCGGGCAGCGCCCCGAAGGGGCGCGGGGCTGTGTCGATGTGCGGCTCCGCCGCGCGGGCGCGACCAGCCACGACGGCGCCGCAGTCGGCCAACGACGCATGGCGCCACTTCCCGCGGAGCGCTTAGCGGAGGCGGGCCACCCGCCAGAAGGTGAGGGCGGCCAGCAGCGCCACGATCACCACATAGAGCACGACGAAGCGCCAGTCCGGGCGGCGTCCGGAGCCTCTGGGGGGCAGGCCCGGCCAGGTGTAGCCCACCCGGCGGGCGGCCATCAGGCCCCAGCCCGCGGCGCAGCAGCTCAGCAGCAGGCCGAGCATGGCCACGACCGCCCCTCCGTCGCCGAACTCGAAGGCGAGCGGGAAGGCGAACATCAGCGAGCCGAGGATGGCGAGGGCGACGATCGGCGCGATCTGCCAGATCCGCAGCCGGCGCGGCGGGCGCAGCTCCCGGAAGGACTCCCCGGAGACCGAGTCCGCGCCGACCTCGCCCTCGGAGCCGTCCTCGAGGACCGGCGTGCCGGGTTCGTGGAGCTCTCCGGCCTCATCGGGGCCGTCCGGGGTCAGCGGCCGCGCGTCTCCGTGCGGCGATTGCTGCGATGCGTCGCGAGGGCCGGCCTCCATCGCCACACGCCCTCCCAACTCCAGACACCACGGCACGATCGGAGCTTGATGATGGCATGCCCGCCGGGGCCCGAATGACGAGCTGAGCTTCCCGATGCCATGACGTGATCAGGCTGTGACCGCCCGTTCAACCAACGCGAGCGCGCTCGCCAGGAGTTCCCCCCTGTGGTCGGCCGCTCCGCTGAGCCAGTGGACCCTGGGATCCCGGCGGAACCAGGAGTCCTGACGGCGTGCGAACCGCTTGGTGGCACGCACGGTTTCGGCCCTCGCCTCCTCCTCGCCGCACTCCCCGGCGAGCGCGGTGAGCACTTGCTGATAGCCCAGCGCACGGGAGGCGGTACGGCCGGAGCGCAGCCCGGCGCCCTCCAGCCGGCGGACCTCCTCGACCAGCCCGGTGTCCCACATCCGATCCACCCGCAGGGCGATCCGCTCATCCAGCTCGGGCCGCTCGACGTCGACACCGATCTGGAGCGTGTCGTAGACCGCCTCGTGCCCGGGCAGATTGGCGGTGAAGGGGCGGCCGGTGATCTCGATGACCTCCAGCGCCCGGACCACCCTGCGGCCGTTGCTGGGCAGGATCGCGCGCGCCGCCTCCGGGTCGGCGTCGGCGAGCCGGGCGTGGAGGACCCCGGAGCCCCGCTCCTCCAGCTCGGCCTCGAGCCGGGCCCGGACGGCGGGGTCGGTGCCCGGGAACTCCAGGGCGTCGATCGCTCCGCGGATGTAGAGGCCGGAACCGCCGACCAGGACGGGGGTGCGGCCCTCGGCGAGCAGGCGGTCCATCTCGGCGCGGGCCAGCCGCTGGTACTCGGCGACGCTCGCGGTCTGGGTGACGTCCCAGATGTCCAGCAGCCGGTGCGGCACCCCCTGCCGCTCGCGCTCGGTCAGCTTGGCGGTGCCGATGTCCATGCCCCGGTACAGCTGCATGGAGTCGGCGTTGACGACCTCGCCGTCGAGGTGTCTGGCGAGTGCGACGCCCAGATCGGACTTCCCGGCCGCCGTGGGGCCGACGACGGCGATGACTCGCGGCGGGTGGCCTGCAGTATTCACCGGGCCAGTCTCGCAAATACCCCGGGGGCTCCTCGAATGAGCGACGTGAGGGGGGGCACCGCCGGGTGCGTTGCCTGCTGCCGGGTTCCGAGGGCCGGTTCGGGGAATCGGCCGTCGTGCGCCGCACAGTCGCCGCGCACCGCCCAAGAGGACGCTCCGGGCGGCACGGGATTTCGCCCACGCGAGTTTCGCCCACACGAGTAAGGTATGGAGTAGATATGGGCGTGTTTTCCAGGTTTCGTCGTGTGTCGAAGGAGGCGAGCCGTTCGTCCGAGGAGGCACCGTCCGTGCGGGACGCCCAGGCGGGCGGGCCGGCCACGGCCGACGCCATGACGGCGGATACCGAATCCGGGACCGCCGATGGGGCTGAGACCGCGCGGAGCGGGAAGGAGAACCCGGCGGGTGAAGGCGCCGGGATCCCCAAGCAGCAGTCCGCGGCCGAGGCGGCCGACAGCGAGACCGGTGAGAGCGCCCGCGCATAGGCAACCGACGAGGGTAGGTGGCACATGGGCCTGATGGACAATCTCAAGGCCAAGGCCGGTCAGATGAAGGGCAAGGCCGGCAGCTTCGCGCAGCAGCACGAGGCCAGGATCGGGCGGGGCCTGGAGAAGGCGGCCAAGACCGTCGACACCAGGACCAAGGGCAAGTACAGCGCCAAGATCGAGACTGGCACGGGCAAGGCGAAGGACGCTCTCAACCGCCTCTCGCAGATGGACGAGCCCAAGCCCAAGCACAAGGGCGACGCATAAGACCGGCCAAGCGAACAAGGCACAGAGGACGGGGGCGGGCGATGCCGGGCCCGGACCGGCCGGCCCCGCCGGTACGCGGCCGTGGAGCGCAGGCTCCACGGCCGCGAGCGGTCTAGGACGACCAGCTCGCCACGAAATACCCCACGCCGTACGGCGCTTCGTCATACCGCAACTCCCCCTTCAGGCGCGCCCCCTCGCCCGCCCCCGCGAGCACCTGCAGCGGCGCGCGGCCCGCCGCCTTGAGCTCGTACGCCAACTCCTCGTCGAGCGCGGCCAGCGCCCCGGTGTCGGCGGCCGCCAGCGCCCGCGCCACCTCGGCGTCGAACGGGGCCGCCCGCTCGTCGAGATAGCCCGGCGCCTTCAGCGTGCGGCATGCGGTGCCGTCGCCCATCACCAGCAGCGCGACCCGCTCCGCCCGCCCGGCGAGCTCCCTTCCGACTTCAATACACCGCTCGGCCGCGAGAGGTTCCCCCACACCCAGCCCCTCGACGGGCACCGCCGGGTCCCACCCCGCGTGCTCCAGCAGCCAGGCGCCGACCGCCAGCGACGTCGGCAGCGAGCGCGGGGACCCGCCGCCGACTGCATCGCCGCCGCCGGACGTCCCGTCCTCCGCCACCGGCGCGGCGAGCCGCACATCCACTTCCACGCCGAAGCCGCGGAACGTCCCGGCCGCGCCCTGCGCATGCGGCCCGCGCCCGGCGCGATCGGCGGGCCCCACCACGATCAGGCGCTCCGGACGCGCCGCCGCAAGGGCGTGGATGACCTCGACGCACTCCGCGCGCAGCCCGTCCAGCTCGGGGGCGGCTCCGGCGGCGACCTCGGGCACCAGCAGCGGCGGACACGGGCAGACGGCGGCGGCGATCAGCATGATCGTCAGCCTAGCCGTGCGCTCAGTCGCAGCCGCAGCCCGCGGTGGGCGCGGCCGGCAGCGGCGGCGGGGCACCCACCGTCGGCAGGCCCAGCATCACACCCGCGGGCTTCTTCTCCTCGGGCGCGTTCCGCCGCTCCCAGGCGTCCCCGGCGCGGGTGCGCCGTACGCCCCGGGCCGGGCCCTCGGCGAGCAGATGGTGGGGAGCGGCGTAGGTGATGTCGACGGTGACGACATCACCGGGGCGCACCGGCTCCTCGGGCCGCGCGAAGTGCACCAGGCGGTTGTCGGGGGCACGGCCGGACAGCCGCCGCGTGGCGTCGTCCTTACGGCCTTCACCCTCGGCGACCAGCACCTCCAGCGTGCGCCCGACCTGCTTCTTGTTCTCCTCCCAGGAGATCTCCTCCTGGAGGGCGACCAGCCGCTCGTAGCGCTCCTGGACGACCGCCTTCGGCACCTGGCCGTCCATCTCGGCGGCGGGCGTCCCGGGCCGCTTGGAGTACTGGAAGGTGAACGCCTGGGCGAAGCGCGCCTCGCGCACCACGTGCAGCGTCTGCTCGAAGTCCTCCTCGGTCTCACCGGGGAAGCCGACGATGATGTCGGTCGAGATGGCGGCGTCCGGCATCGCGGCGCGCACCTTCTCGATGATGCCCAGGTAGCGCTCCTGCCGGTACGAGCGGCGCATCGCCTTGAGCACGGTGTCCGAACCGGACTGCAGCGGCATGTGGAGCTGCGGCATCACGTTCTCCGTCTCCGCCATGGCGGCGATGACGTCGTCGGTGAAGTCACGCGGATGCGGCGAGGTGAACCGGACCCGCTCCAGGCCCTCGACCTTCCCGCAGGCGCGCAGCAGCTTGCTGAACGCCTCGCGGTCGCCGATGTCGGAGCCGTACGCGTTGACGTTCTGGCCGAGCAGGGTGATCTCGGTGACGCCCTCGGCGACCAGGGTCTCCACCTCGGCGAGGATGTCGCCCGGGCGGCGGTCCTTCTCCTTGCCGCGCAGCGCCGGGACGATGCAGAAGGTGCAGGTGTTGTTGCAGCCCACGGAGATGGAGACCCACGCGGCGTACGCGGACTCGCGCCGCGTCGGCAGCGTGGAGGGGAAGGCCTCCAGGGACTCGGCGATCTCGACCTGGGCCTCCTCCTGGACGCGGGCGCGCTCCAGCAGCACCGGCAGGCTGCCGATGTTGTGGGTGCCGAAGACCACGTCGACCCAGGGGGCCTTGTTGACGATGGTGTTGCGGTCCTTCTGGGCCAGACAGCCGCCGACGGCAATCTGCATGCCGGGCCGCCGGGCCTTGATGGGCGCGAGCCGGCCGAGGTTGCCGTACAGCCGGTTGTCGGCGTTCTCCCGCACCGCACAGGTGTTGAAGACGACGATGTCGGCCTCCCCCTCGCCGGTGCCCTCGGGCGCGCGGACATAGCCCGCCTCTTCCAGGAGGCCCGAGAGCCGCTCGGAGTCGTGGACATTCATCTGGCACCCGTAGGTGCGGATCTCGTAGCTCTTGGGTGCTTGAACGTCCACTGCCGGGCTCCGGTCGCTGCTGATGGTCACCCAACAAGGGTAGGCGCTCACGCAAAGCCCCTCTGCCGGGCGGTGGACCGGGCCACCGCCCCGTCCCCCGGGGGTGGGCCGGCGGCCGGGCACCGGCACACTGTGTTCCATGACGCGGAACAGCGCACAGGGCAACATGCTCGACAAGGCGATGGCTGTCCTCGACTGCTTCCGGCCCGATGGCGGCGCGTTCCGTCTCACAGAACTGTCCGCGCGGACCGGGCTGGCCAAGACCACCGTGTTCCGGCTCTGCGCCGATCTGGTCCGCCTCGGCCTGCTCGAACGTGACGCCGAGACCTACCGGCTCGGAGGCGCCCTCTTCGAACTGGGCTCGCTCGTCCCGCGCCGACGCGATCTGCGAGAGGCCGCGCTGCCGTTCCTGCAAGACCTCTTCGAGGCCACGCACGAGACCGTGCACCTCGGGGTGCGCGAGGGCCACGAGGTGGTCTACGTCGAGCGCATCCACGGCCACGACGCCCTTCGGCTGCCGTCCCGCATCGGCGGCCGACTGCCCCTGACCTGCACCGGCGTGGGCAAGGCGCTGCTGGCGTTCTCGGGCTCCGAGCTGGTCGAGGAGATCTTGGCCGCGCCTCTGCCCGCCCTCACCCCCCACTCGATCACCGACCCGGACCGGCTGCGCACGGCCGTCGAGCAGGCCCAGGTCGCGGGTCTGGCCTACGAGGAGGAAGAGGCGGCTCCGGGAGTCAGCTGCATCGCGGCTCCCGTCTTCGACGGGCCGACCTCGGTGGCCGCGCTGTCGGTGGCCGTACCCCGCGGCCGCTTCCGCCCGGCGCAGTTGGCACCGGCGGTCCGGACGGCGGCCCTGGGCCTGTCGAGGGCGCTGCGCTCCGGCAGATGAGCGGAGGGCGCGCCCGCTCGACGGATGCGCGGCTCGCCCGTAGCGGCTCGCCCCTGCCCTCCCTCAGTGGCTCGGCCCCTCCCCCTCGTAGGGCTCGTCCCTCACCCCCTCCTAGCGGCCCGCCCCTCCCCTCCCGTCGGCGGCCCTGGCAGGATCCTCACCATGGCCCTCACCCTTCCGCGCCTGGACCGGCGCCGTGCCCTGCAGTCCGCCGCCGCGGGCCTCGCCGCCCTCGGGCTGCTGCTGTGGTGGCTGCTGGCGTCGGGCGGCGGCCCCTCGCCCAGCGGCCGGGTGACGTTCGCGACGGGGGTCTCCACCGGGGTCTACGACACCTACGGCCGGATGCTCGAGCAGGATCTCGCCCGGGACCTCCCCGATGTCGATGTGCGGCTGGAGCAGTCCAGGGGGTCCCCGGACAACGTCGAGCGGCTGGCCCGGGGCAGGGCCACCTTCGCCATCGCCGCCACCGACGCCGTCGCCGCCTACCAGGGCGAGGGAGCGGGGCGGCTGCGGGCCTGTGCGCGGCTGTACGACGACTACATGCAGCTGGTCGTGCCGAGGAGTTCGCCCGTGCGGTCGGCCCACGACCTGAAACATCTGCGGGTGGGGGTGGGCGACGACGGCTCGGGCGTGCAGCTGATCACCCGGGCGCTGATCAAGGCCGCCGGGCTCGACTTCGACCGGGACATCCGGGCCGAGCGGGTCGGCATCGACGCCATGCCGAGGCTGCTGCGGCAGGGCAAGCTCGACGCCTTCTTCTGGTCGGGCGGGCTGCCGACCACCGCGGTGCGCACCCTGGCCCATGCCTACCCGATCCGGCTCGTCCAGCTCGGCGACCTCACCGGCCCGCTGCACCGGCAGGGCGGGGTGACGCGCTACTACCGGGCGGCCACCGTGCCCGCCGACGCGTACGAGGAGATACGCAGGCCGGAGCCGGTCAAGACGATCGCCGTACCGAACCTCCTGGTCACCACGGACCGGGTGGCCCCCGATCTGGCGGAGGGAGTCACCCGCACGGTGATAGAGAACCGGGACCGCATCGGGGCAAAGGTGCACGCAGCCCAGAAGGTGGACCTGCGGACCGCCGTCTTCACCGATCCCCTCGCCCTCCACAAGGGCGCGGCGCGCTATTACCGCTCGGTCAAGCCGTAGCCCGCCACCGCCGCCGCCTCGATCTGGCCGACGACCGGAGCCCACGCCCGGAGTCCACATCCGGCAGGATGATCACATGACGGTGAAGAACCCGCCTCACGTCCTTACGGCCCGCCTCACGGTCCGCACAGCCCGCCTCACGGTCCGCACGGCCCGCCTCACATCCTTACGGTCGTCACGGTCTCGCCGGGCCCCGTCCGCGGCACCGTAATGGTCACGCGCAGACCGCGGGGCTCGTTGGGCGCGTAGTCGATCGTGCCCCCGCCCGCCGCGAGCAGCGCGCGGGTGATGGACAGGCCCAGGCCCGAGCCCGAGACGTTCTGGTGGCGGCTGCTGCGCCAGAAGCGGTCGCCGATGCGGGCGAGTTCGTCCTCGGTGAGGCCCGGGCCGCCGTCGGCGACGACGATCGCCACGGTGTCGCCCTCCGTGCGCGCCGAGACCTCCACATGCGCCCCCTCGGGCGTGAACTTCAGGGCGTTGTCGACGACGGCGTCCAGCGCGCTGGACAGGGCCACCGGGTCGGCCCAGCCGGTGATGGCCGCCGGGCCGGTGTAGGCGAGCCCGACCTCCTCCCGCTCGGCCACCGGAAGCCAGGCGTCCACCCGGTCGGCCGCCAGCTCCGCGATATCGGTGAGCCGCAGATCCGCGGCGGAGTGCTCGGCCAGGGCGAGGTCGAGCAGATCGTCCAGGACGCTGGCCAGGCGCTTGCCCTCCGCCCGTACCGAGGCGATCTCCTCATGGCCGTCCGGCAGCTCCAGCGCCAGCAGCTCGATGCGCAGCAAGAGCGCGGAAAGCGGATTGCGCAGCTGGTGGGAGGCGTCGGCCACGAACGCCCGCTGCTGCTCCAGGACCTGCTCGACGTTGTCGGCCATCTCGTTGAACGAGCGGGCCAGCCGCCGCAGCTCCGGGGGCCCCGAGGCGGCCGCGACGCGTGACTGCATCCGCCCGGTCGCGATGTCATGGGTCGCGGTGTCCAGGACGCGCACGGGCCGCAGCACCCATCCGGTGAGCCGGAAGGCGGCCCCCACGGCCAGCAGCATCGCGGCGCATTCGCCCGCGCCGATCACCAGCCAGCCGTGCAGGATCCGCGACCGCATCTGGCCGGTGGGCGAGTCGGTGACGACGACGGCCACCACGTCCCCGTCGCGGACGACAGGGGACGCCACGGTGAGCCTGCCCCGCTGCCAGGGGAACACCTGGGACGGATCGTGGCTGCGGCGCCCGGCGAGGGCCTCGTCGAACGCCTGGGCGCTCTCGCCCGCGTCCGGCAGCCGCCAGCCGCCGGGCGCCTCGGCCATGGGCGGTGCGTCCCGGTCCCGGTAGAAGACCCCGGCCCGGATGCCGTACAGGTCGTGATAGCGCTTGAGCTCGGCGCGCAGCGTGCCCAGCCGCTCGTTCCCCTCGGCGCCGACCGCCCCGGTGGGCCCGGCGGTCACGAACTGGGCGAGCGCGGCGAAGCGCGCGGTGTCGTCGATCCGGTCGACGACCACGCGCTGCTGCTCCCGGGCGGCCAGGCTCCCGGCGAGCGGGAAGCCGAGCGCGAGCAGCACGCCCGCCATGAGGACGATGAGGAGCGGGAGGAGCCGAGTGCGCACCGAGGGAGCCCCGGTCGCTCAGCAGGCCGGGGCGACGAGGCGGTAGCCCACCCCGCGCACCGTCTCGATCAGGGCGGGCATCCGCAGCTTGGAACGCAGGGAGGCGATGTGGACCTCCAGGGTGCGCCCCGTCCCCTCCCAACTGGTGCGCCAGACCTCGCTGATGATCTGCTCCCGGCGGAAGACCACGCCGGGGCGCTGGGCGAGCAGGGCGAGCAGATCGAACTCCTTACGGGTGAGCGAGACGGTCGTGCCGTTGACGGAGACCTGACGGGTGGGCAGCTCGATGGTCACCGGGCCGAGCCGCAGCGGCGGCTGCGAGCCGTCCGGGCTCTCCTCGGCGCCATGGCCCGGGTCGTGGGCGGCGGTGCGGCGGCTGACGGCGTGGATCCGGGCGAGCAGCTCCATGGTGTCGTACGGCTTGACCACGTAGTCGTCGGCGCCGAGGTTGAGCCCGTGTATGCGCGAGCGCACGTCGGCGCGCGCCGTCACCATGATCACGGGCGTGGCGGCGCGCTTGCGGATCTTGCCGCACACCTCGAAACCGTCCTGGTCGGGCAGGCCGAGGTCGAGCAGGACGACGCCGAAGGGGGCGCCGGAGTCCGGCAACAGCGCCTGCAGCGCCTCCTCGCCGCTGCGGGCGTGGGTGACCTCGAAACCGTGCTTGGAGAGCATGGCCGACAGGGCCGCGGCGACATGGTTGTCGTCCTCGACGAGCAGCAGTCTCACCGGCCCCTCCGCCACCTTCCCGTATCAGGGGAGACGCGCCCCGCACGCGTCCCCGTCACCATGTCTTCGAATGCGGCCACGAACATGGCCACAGGGCATCCACTCCGATCGACGGGCAGCCGTCAAGACGCATTCGGTCACACACTGGTTTCCGTTACGCAGCCGGTACGGCGCGCGTCGTCCCGCTCACGCAGAGTGTCGCGTCGCGGCCATATCGTTATCCTCAATTTCAGCTCAGATGTAATGACGCTGGTCGCGGGCGCTCACTAGTGTCCTCCCAACCGAGGAGGACGGAGCGAGACGCCGATGAGCGAAGTATCGGTGACCAAGGACGCCGCACCGGTGGCGAATGCGTTGGTTGCGTTGTCAGGAGTCAACAAGCACTTCGGCGCGCTGCATGTGCTCCAGGACATCGACCTGACCATCAGCCGCGGCGAAGTGGTCGTCGTCATCGGGCCGTCCGGGTCCGGGAAGTCGACGCTGTGCCGCACGGTCAACCGGCTGGAGACGATCGACTCCGGCTCCATCACGATCGACGGCAAGCCGCTGCCCCAGGAGGGCAGGGAGCTCGCCCGGCTCCGTGCCGACGTGGGCATGGTCTTCCAGTCCTTCAACCTCTTCGCGCACAAGACGGTGCTCGAGAACGTGATGCTGGGCCAGGTCAAGGTCCGTAAGACGGACAGGAAGGCCGCCGAGGAGAAGGCCCGCACGCTGCTCGACCGGGTCGGCGTCGGCGCCCAGGCGGACAAGTACCCCGCCCAGCTGTCCGGTGGCCAGCAGCAGCGCGTGGCGATCGCGCGCGCCCTGGCCATGGACCCGAAGGTGATGCTCTTCGACGAGCCGACCTCGGCGCTGGACCCGGAGATGATCAACGAGGTGCTGGAGGTCATGCAGCAGCTCGCCCGGGACGGCATGACGATGGTCGTCGTCACCCATGAGATGGGTTTCGCCCGCTCCGCCGCGAACCGCGTGGTCTTCATGGCCGACGGCCGGATCGTCGAAGAGGCCGAGCCGGAGCAGTTCTTCAACAACCCCCGCAGCGACCGGGCCAAGGACTTCCTGTCGAAGATCCTTCACCACTAGCCCGCCGGGCCCGCCGGGCCACCGAGCCCGCATTGGCCCGGCAGACCGCCGGCGGCACGTTCGCCACTGCGTATCTGAACCACGTACCGAACACAGAGGGATGGGCACCATGAGGATTCGTAAGACGGCCGCGGCGGCCACGGTGGTTCTCGCGCTGGCCGCTACGGCGACCGCCTGTGGCGGCGAGAAGGGCACCGCCGGGGACAAGCCGAAGGGCGGGGAGGTCTTCAGCGGCGACTACACGGTCGCGAAGGACGTGAAGGTCGACTCGCCGACCCTGAAGGCGGCGCAGAAGCGCGGCAAGATCGTCGTCGGCGCCAAGGCCGACCAGCCCTTCCTCGGGTTCCAGGACACCGAGGGCAAGCGCTCCGGCTTCGACATCGAGATCGCCAAGATGGTCGCCGCCGACCTCGGCTTCTCCGCGGACAAGATCACCTTCAAGACGGTGGACTCCAACGTCCGCGAGACCTCCATCTCCAAGGGCCAGGTTGACTACTACGTCGGCACCTACACCATCAACGACGAGCGCAAGAAGCAGGTCGGCTTCGCGGGCCCGTACTACCAGGCCGGTGCCGACCTGCTGGTCCGCGACGAGGACAAGGACAAGATCACCGGTCCGGACAGCATCAAGGGCAAGAAGGTCTGCTCGATCGTCGGCTCCACCCCGCTCCAGGAGATCAAGAAGCCGAAGTACGGCGCCAAGACCACCGAGCTGAGCAAGTACTCGCTCTGCGTCAAGCAGCTGCTCGACGGCCAGGTCGACGCTGTCACCACCGACGACGCGATCCTCAAGGGCTACGCCGCCCAGCGTCCGACCAAGCTGCACGTGGTCGGCAAGCCGTTCACCGAGGAGCCCTACGGCATCGGCATGAACAAGAACGACAAGGCGCTCCGCGACGCGATCACCGACTCGCTCGAGAAGCACATCAAGAACGGCGACTACAAGAAGGCGTACGAGGGCACGCTCGGCAAGTCCGGCTCCTCCTACGTCGCGCCGAAGACGCCCCTGCCGCGCTACTGAGCAGGGCGCTCCGTCCGCCCGTTCACCCGTTCGCCTGTTCACCTCGAAGCCGGTGCGCTCCGCACGCCGCTGACCTGACCGCTACCGCGGAGAATCGATGAACGTACTTCTCGATCATTTGCCCCAGTTCCGGGAGGGGTTCCTGGGAACCCTCTCCATCACGGCGGCCAGTGCGGCGCTGGCTCTCGTGCTGGGCGTCGTCATAGCCGGCTTCCGGGTGTCGCCCATACCGCCGCTGCGGGCGTTCGGGACGGCCTGGGTCACCCTGCTGCGCAACACCCCGCTGACCCTGCTGTTCCTGATCTCGTTCTTCGTGATCCCGCAGATCTTCTTCCCGGGGACGAGCCCCTTCGTCCTCGCCATGATGGCGCTGGGCTGCTACACGTCGTCCTTCGTCTGCGAGGCCGTGCGGTCCGGTATCAACACCGTGCCGCTCGGCCAGGCGGAGGCCGCCCGCAGCCTGGGGATGACCTTCTTCCAGACCCTCCGGCTGATCGTCCTCCCCCAGGCCACCCGGTCCGTGATCCCGCCCATGAGCAGCATCTTCATCGCGCTCACCAAGAACTCGGCCATCGCCGGGGCGTTCAGCAACACCGAACTGTTCAATGTCTCGAAGCTGCTGAGTGACAAGGGCTTCGCGATCGGCTGGATCTTCCTGTGGATCGCGCTGTGCTACCTGGTCATCACCTTCGCGATCAGCGGTCTCTTCCGGCTGCTGGAGAACCGCCTGGAGGTGGCCCGATGAGCTCGAGCGTCCTGTACGACGCCCCCGGCCCCAAGGCCCGCGTCCGGAACCGCGTCTTCTCCGTGGTCGGCGGCCTGGCCGTCCTCGGGCTGATCGTCTTCGCGGTGGTGCGGCTGAACGCCAAGGGACAGTTCGCGCCCGAGATGTGGGACATCTTCAACTACGCCGGGGTGCGGACCAGCATCCGCGACGGTGTGGTCACCACCCTGAAGGTGTTCGCGGTCGCGGCGGTCCTCTCCCTCGCCCTCGGTGTGCTGCTGGCCACCGGCCGGCTCTCGGACCACAAGCCCGTCCGCTGGTTCGCGACCGGTTTCATCGAGCTGTTCCGGGCCGTCCCGCTGCTGATCACGATCTACGTGCTGTGGGTGCTCTTCCTGACCTACCGCTCGGACCTGGGCATCAGCGGTGACAACACCGGCTTCTGGGCCCTGGTCATCGGGCTGACCGTCTACAACGGCTCGGTCCAGGCCGAGGTCTTGCGGGCGGGCATCAACTCGGTGCCCAGGGGCCAGCGCGAGGCCGCGTACGCCCTGGGCATGCGCAAGACCCAGGTCATGATGACGGTCCTGGTGCCGCAGGCCGTACGGGCGATGCTGCCGACCATCATCAGCCAGCTGGTGGTGACGCTGAAGGACACCTCCCTCGGCTATGTCATCACCTACCAGGAGCTGCTGTTCCAGCTTCAGCAGCTGGCCGGCAACATCGTGGTCAACGACGAGAACCCCTACGTCCCGGTGATCATCGTCGGCGGTGTCATCTACATCGCGATGTGTCTGGCCCTCTCCGCCCTCGCCACCTGGATCGAGCGGCGCGGCCGGCGCGCCAAGACCGGTATCCGGGTCGCGGACGCCGGACAGCCGCTCGCGGCCGCCGACGCGCTCGACGTCGTCGACCAGTCCGCGGTCTCGGCACCGGACGCGTCCGCGGGCAAGACGAACTGAGGGGCCGTCCGGGGGACCGGACGAATGCCGTCCGGAGGGCCGGGCGGATGAGCGAGACCCTTACCAGGGCGGTGGCGCACGCGCCACCGCCCTTCGTCGCTTGACGCGGGCAGCGGCAGTGGGTTGCATGCTTTCTGTGATCGCTCACCGGGTTTCAACTGCCAATTTCCGTACGTCACGTACGACCCGCAGGGCCACAGGAACCGCACCGTGGACCCGGTGATCGTCGCCGGGGCGGGCCCGGTCGGCCTCACCCTGGCCCTCGCCCTCGCGCGCCTCGAGGTGCCCGTCATCCTGCTGGACGAGTCCACGGAAGCCGAGGAGAGCCGTCTGGCCCGCACCGTCGTGCTGCGTCCGGACGCCGCCGCCCTGCTGGAGCGGCTGGGCTGCCGGGTCACCGCCCGCACCCGGCCGTGGACCGGATGGCGCACGATGCGGCGGCGGCAGCTGGTGCGGCAGGTACCCCTCACGCCCGGCGTCCTCTTCGGCGGTTCGCCGTCGCCCGGGCGCGGCACCGGCGGCTGGGACGGCGGCCTTACGGAGGCCATGAACGCTCCCGAGGGTGACGCGGCCTCCCCGGAAGACGAGTCGGCACCGGTGTCGGCGCCCTCACCCCTGCATCTGCCCCAGCACGAACTCACCCGGGCGCTACGGGGCTCGCTGGCCGCCATGGGCGACGAGGATCTCGTCCGGATCGTCTCCGGAACCCGGATCGACGACCTGGAGCAGGACGACCGCGGGGTCGGGGTGCGCACCCGGGGCGCCCAGGCCACCTGGTGGCGGGGCAGCTATCTGGTGGGCTGCGACGGGCCGCGGTCCACCGTCCGCAAGCTCCTGGGCGTGCGCTTCCCGGGCCGTACGGCGGTGGAGCGGCACGCCGTCGCGGCGCTGCGCGCCGAACTCCCCTGGCCCGGCGAGGCCCTGCTGCACCGCTCCCCGCCCTGGCGCAGCATCGACGCCGAGGTGACCGCCCGGCCGCTGCCGCACGGCCTGTGGCGGATCGACTGGCTGCTGCCGCCCGGCCGCGACCTGGTCACCCCCGATGCCCTGATGGTGCGGGTGCGCGACACTCTCGCGGGGTGGTGCGGGGAATCCGAGCCCCCCTATGAGCTGCTGGACACCGGCGTGCACACCGTGCACCACCGGCTCGCGCTGCGCTGGCGCGTCGGGCGCGCCTTCCTGGCCGGGGACGCCGCCCATCTGCTGGGCGCGCTCGGCACCCAGGGGCTCGAGGAAGGGCTGCGGGACGTCGACAACCTGGCCTGGAAGCTCTCCCTCGCCTGGCACCAGGGGGCCTCGGACGCCCTGCTCGACAGCTATCAGGCGGAGCGGCGCGGAGCCGTCGGGGCCCGGCTGCGCGCGGCGGACCAGGCGCTGCCGCTGGTGCGGGCGGCCGGCGGCTGGCACGCGGTACGGCGCACCGTGCGGCCCGGCGGGGCGCGCGGGCACGACGCGCTGCTCACCGACGGTCACCTCGGGCGGGGGCCACTGGGCGCGCCGCCGGTCTACGACCGCTCGCCACTGGCCCCGGCCGCGCCGCCGGACGGATCGATCACGGTGGGCACGGCGCTCGGGGCGCCGGTCGCCGATGTGCCGGTGACCGCGCCGGACGGCTCGGTCGTACGGCTGCGGGAGCGGCTCGGCCGGGAGCTGCTGGTGGTGCTGGTGGCCCCCGGCACCGGGGTGTGGGACCGTCGCCACTGGATGCGCGCCGGGCTGATGCCGCGGCTGGCGGCTGCCGTCGCGGCGCTGCCCCTGCGCACCGAGCTGCTGGTGGCCGAGGCCTACCCGGGAGCCCCGGCGCACACCGTGCTGCTGGTACGGCCGGACGGCCATCTCGCCGCGGCGCTGTCCGGGGTGCGGCCGAGCGCGCTGTACGCGTGCGCCGACGCGGCCCGGGGCGGGAACGCGGCCAGGGGCGCCCCGGCGGAGGCGAGCGCGCGGCGGTAGCCCGGGAAGCGCGGGCTCAGCGGAGCGCGCCCCAGGTCGCGGCCGGGCGCCTGGGCGCATCTCCCGGCGCGTGATCCGTGTCCGGGGCGCGGGCGGTCGTCCCCGGGCGTGCGTGGTCCGGGCGCGCATCCACGTCCGGACGGGTGAGGTTGACCTTCCTTCGCGGCACATGATTCACTTCGCAGCGTGACTGACACCTGCTTGCCTCGCTTCTGGCGGAGGGTCCATCTGGACCTGGTCCGCTACGCGGGCTGTGTCTGTCGTCCGTCCTGCTGATCCGCCTCTTTCCCGCGCGGCGCGGCCGCGCCCCTTTCGTGATCATTCAGGACGGTTCTCTGTGCCCGACGTACGCACCTCCACCCCCGGTCCCGTGCGCCCCTCCGCGGACCTCATCACGGACCCCGCATCCGGCCCCGTCGCCCCGCCCAGCGCCGCGGAACTGCTCGACTTCGCCCGCCGGACCGCCGCCGACGCCGAGCTCGTCGCCTCCCTTCCGCTCGATCCGGAGGGCCGCACCTGGCTGCGCCTCGACGGGCCGGGCGGCAGTGAAGCCTGGCTGATCGGCTGGCCTCCGGGCACCGGCACCGGCTGGCACGATCACGGCGGCTCCCATGGTGCCTTCGTCTCGGCGGCGGGTGAGCTCAATGAGCAGTCACTCACCGCGCGTCTGCCCACCGAGGGCTGGAAGACCCTGGAGCTGGCCGACGGCGTGGACCGCGAACGGCGGCTGCCCGCCGGGCAGGGCAGGGCCTTCGGACCGCATCATGTGCATGAGGTGATCAACCCGTCCGACACCGAGCATGCGGTGTCGGTGCACGCCTACTATCCGCCGCTGCCGCTCATGCGGCGCTACAGCCGCACCGGTCAGACGCTGCGGCTGGAGCAGGTCGAGCGGCCCGAGGAGTGGGGATAACGCGATGGGCACGACGAAGCGGAGTGTGGACGAGCTGCTGGCCGAGGCCCGCGAGGAACTCGTTCGACTGGAGCCCCTCGACGCCGCCGCGGCGCAGGCCGAGGGCGCGCTACTGGTGGACATCCGGTACGCGGCGCTGCGGGAGCGCGACGGCACCATCCCGGGGGCGCTGATCGTCGAGCGGAACGAGCTGGAGTGGCGGCTGGACCCGCAGGGCGACCACCGGCTGCCCGAGGCCACCCACCACGATCTGCGGGTCGTGGTGGTGTGCAACGAGGGCTACGCGTCCAGCTTCGCCGCGGTCTCGCTGCGTCGGCTGGGGCTGGAGCGGGCGACCGATCTGATCGGCGGCTTCCAGGCGTGGCGCGCGGCGGGCCTCCCGGTGAGCTGAGGGCCGTCACCGACTCCCAGCGCCCCGAGGCGGAGCCACCGGGCCTCTCAGGAGCCACCGGGCCCCGGGCCTCTCAGGAGCCGCTGGGCCTCTCAAAGCTCGGCGGCCGCGGCTCACAGGTCAGGCAGATGGTGCTCCAGCAGCTCCGGATCCTCTCCCTCCTCCTCCAGCGCGCGCCGCACCACCCGCAGTGCCAGCCCCTCGGAGTAACCCTTGCGGGCCAGCATCCCGGCGAGACGGCGTATCCGCTTCTCCCGGTCCAGGCCACGGGTGGCCCTCAGCTTGCGCTCGACCAGCTCGCGCGCGGTCCGCTCCTCCTGATCGGCGTCGAGCTGTCCCACGGCGTCGTCGATCAGGGCGGAGTCCACGCCCTTGGTACGCAGCTCACGGGCGAGCGCCCGCCGGGCGAGCCCCCGGCTGTGGTGCCGGGACTCCACCCATGCCTCCGCGAACGCCGCGTCGTCGATCAGCCCGACGTCCTCGAACCGGGACAGCACCTCCCGCGCCGCGTCATCGGGGATGCCCCGGGTGCGCAGCGCCTCCGCGAGCTGCTTACGGGTGCGCGGGGTCCCGGTGAGCAGGCGCAGGCAGATCGCCCGCGCCTGCTCCTCCGGGCCCGGCGGCGGCCCCTGCTCGGCCCTCGACAAGGAGGGGGCGCCGCTGTCCGGACGGTCCGGGCGCTCAGGACGGCCCGAACCGTCCTGCCATTCGGTCCGCCGTGTCATGGATCAGCTCTTGGCCGCGGCGGTCTTGGCCGCCTTCGCCCCGGACTTGGCCGCAGGGGCCGCCACGGCCTTCGCCGGGGCGGCGGCCACACCCGCGTCACCCGCCGCGTCCGCGGTGGGCTCCGCGGCCGCCGGGTCCTGGGGCTTCACCCCGATGCCGAGCTTTTCCTTGATCTTCTTCTCGATCTCATTGGCGAGATCGGGGTTGTCCTTCAGGAAGTTGCGGGCGTTCTCCTTGCCCTGGCCGAGCTGGTCGCCCTCGTAGGTGTACCAGGCACCGGACTTGCGGATGAAGCCGTGCTCGACGCCCATGTCGATCAGGCCGCCCTCGCGGCTGATGCCCTGGCCGTAGAGGATGTCGAACTCGGCCTGCTTGAAGGGCGGCGCGACCTTGTTCTTGACGACCTTGACGCGGGTGCGGTTGCCGACCGCGTCGGTGCCGTCCTTGAGCGTCTCGATCCGGCGGATGTCCAGCCGCACCGACGCGTAGAACTTCAGCGCCCGGCCACCGGTGGTGGTCTCCGGGGAGCCGAACATCACGCCGACCTTCTCGCGGAGCTGGTTGATGAAGATCGCGGTGGTCTTGGACTGGTTGAGCGCGCCGGTGATCTTACGGAGCGCCTGGCTCATCAGCCGGGCCTGGAGGCCGACATGGGAGTCGCCCATCTCGCCCTCGATTTCCGCGCGCGGCACCAGGGCGGCGACGGAGTCGATGACGATGAGGTCGAGGGCGCCGGAGCGGATCAGCATGTCGGTGATCTCGAGCGCCTGCTCGCCGTTGTCCGGCTGGGACAGGATCAGGGAGTCGGTGTCCACGCCCAGCTTCTGCGCGTAGTCCGGGTCGAGGGCGTGCTCGGCGTCCACGAAGGCGACGGTGCCGCCGGCCCGCTGGGCGTTGGCCACCGCGTGCAGGGTCAGGGTCGTCTTACCGGAGGACTCGGGCCCGTAGACCTCGACCACCCGGCCACGCGGCAGACCGCCGACGCCGAGGGCGACGTCGAGAGCGGTCGACCCGGTGGGGATGACCTCGACCGGCTCGTTCGGCCGCTCGCCCATGCGCATCACGGCGCCCTTGCCGAATTGCCGTTCAATCTGTGCGAGCGCGGCGTCGAGCGCCTTCTCGCGGTCGGTTCCTGCCATGGGTCCCACCCGGTTTGCTTGAGTCGATCGCTTCACGTCCAAGACGCTAGCGCCTGGCACTGACAAGCGGCCCTGTCGTCCTCGGCCTGTGGATAACTGCCGGGCCCTCCATGAGAATGGATGTTCGATTTTTGTGTCAACCACGCCGCGCCAGCGCGGCGCGCATCCGCGCGAGGGCCGAGGCTCCGCGCCGCCGCGTGCGCCCGTGCACCCGCGGATCGTCGGTCACGTCGTAGCGCTTGATGTACGCGCCGAGGAACGCCTGGAGCGTCGCGGTCGCCGGAATCGCGATCAGCGCGCCCACCGCGCCCAGCAGCGCGGTGCCCGCTATCACCGATCCGAAGGAGACGGCCGGGTGGATGTCCACCGTCCTGGCGGTGATCCTCGGCTGGAGCAGATAGTTCTCGAACTGCTGGTAGACCACGACGAAGATCAGGACCCACAGCGCGTACCAGGGCTCGACGGTGAACGCGATCAGCATCGGCAGGGCCCCGGCCAGGTAGGTGCCGATGGTCGGGATGAACTGCGAGATCAGCCCCACCCAGACGGCCAGAGCCGGGGCGTAGGGCACGCCCAGGGCCTCCAGCAGGATGTAGTGGGCGACACCGGAGATCAGGGCCATCAGCCCGCGGGAGTAGATGTAGCCGCCGGTCTTGGCGACCGCGATCTCCCAGGCGCGCAACACCTCGACCTGCCGCGTCGGCGGCAGCACCGAGCACAGGGCGCGGCGCAGCCGGGGGCCGTCGGCGGCGAAGTAGAAGGCGAACAGAGTCACCGTCAGCGTCTTGAACAACCCGCCGAGCACCTGGGCGGAGACGTCCAGCACATTGTTGGCACTGTTCTTGACGTAGCTCTGGAGCCAGTCGGAGTGCAGCAGGCTGTCCTGGATCTCCAGACGCGACAGATGCGTATGGAACGTGTCGTTGATCCAGCTGACCACGTCGTCGAGGTACTTCGGAAAGTCCTGGACCATGGTGATGATCTGGTCGGCGAGCATCGAGCCGAGCAGGGTGAAGAAGCCCGCGGCGCCGATGAGGATGGCGAGAAAGACCAGCCCGGTGGCCAGCCCCCGGCGCATACCGCGGGCGGCCATCCGGTCCACGGCCGGCTCGATCGCGAGCGCCAGGAAGAACGCGATCAGGATGTTCAGCAACAGCCCGGTCAGCTGGTCGAAGGCCCAGGTCGCAAGGCGATAACAGGCCACCAGCGCGAGTGCGAGAACCATGGCGCGCGGCAGCCAGCGCGGCATGCGCGCGGCGGGTTGCGGGGAATCCGAGGAGGCCCGAGCGGCGCTCGGGTTGTCGTCGGCGTCGGAGGGGAGGGTCTCTTCGGTCGGGGCCACGGAGCAAGTGTGGCGTACACCGGTCGAAGAATTCCGGCCACCCCGGGAAGCTGATGCGTCCGGAGTGCCCGGAGGCCGCTCAGCGCCTGCTCTCGGGGATCTCCATCGCGGCGCAGACCCCGCGCCACACGTCCTTGGCCTCCCAGCCGTCCCTCAGCGCCTCGTGCACCGTCCGGCCGCCGAGTTGCGACATCACATGATCGCGCGCGAAGGAGTCGGCGTACGCCGCGCCGAAGTGGTCCGCCATTCGCTGCCAGAAGTCCGTCAACCGCATGCGACCAGTATCGCGCTCCCGGGGTGCACCGGTGCGTGAGCCCCCTACCGACCGTGTCTCCCGGCCTACGGTCTGTCCATGGATCGATCCGCAAGCCTCCCCTCCTCGCCGTCGTCGCCCCCCTCGCCCACGCCCGGATCCGCCGAGCCTGCCCGGCCGGCCGGGTCCTCCGCGCTCTCCCGCGCCGAGCGGTTCGTCTGGCTGAGCGCCCGCGTGCTGGAGCAGCGCAGATTCGCGTACCACTTCCTGGGCGGCGGCGCCGACGCGGTCGAGACCGCGCTGACCGCGTACCTGGGGACAGACGGGGGCTACGGCCATGCGCTGGATCCGGATCTGCGCGGCCCGGTGAGCCAGCCGCCGCATGCCGTGCACGCCTTACGGGTGCTCGACGGGATCGGGCGGTGCGGCGGGCAGCGGGTGGAGCGCCTGTGCCGCTATCTGACGTCCGTGTCCACCCCGGACGGCGCGCTGCCCGTCTGCCGCCCCTCGCCGCACGGCTATCCGGCGGCCCCCTGGGTCCCGTCGGCGGACGATCCGCGCGGTGATCTGCTGACCACCGGGCCGGTGGTGGGGCTGCTGCACCGCAACCAGGTGTGGCACGCGTGGCTCTTCCGGGCCACGGACTTCTGCTGGGCGGCGGTCGCCGCCCTGGCGGAGGGCGGCACGACGGCGCGGCCGTACGAGGTCGCCGCGGCCGTCGCCTTCCTCGACGGGGCGCCAGACCGGGCCCGCGCCGAGGCGGCGGCCGATCGGCTCGGCCGCCGGGTGCGGGAGGAGCGACTGATCGTGCCGCACCCGGCCCCGGAGCCCGCCGACGACCGCCCCCTGGCCCCGGGGCCCGGTGAGCCCCTCCAGGTGCACGACATCGCCCGTACGCCCGGCTCCCTGGCGCGCCGGTGGTTCACCGACGCCGAGGTGGAGCGGTCCCTGGACGCTCTCGCGGCCGCACAGCAGGAGGACGGCGGCTGGCCGCCGCACCGGCGTGCGTGGACGCCGGTGGCCACGCTGGAGTGGCGGTCGGTGGCGACCATGGAGGCGCTGCTGACGCTGCGGGCCTACGGACGGCGGATCTGAGCGCGGGCGTCCGGGGCGGTCACAGGGCCCGGACGCCGGCCGTGACGGCGACGGCCACGGCGACCACGACCAGGAAGGGGGCGCGGAGCACCAGCGCGAGCGCCGCCGCCCCCAGCCCGGCCGCCCTCGCGTCCAGGAGGAGGTGCCGGCCGTCGCTGAAGGTCTGCTGGGCGGTGAGGGCGGCCAGCAGGGCCACGGGCATCAGCGCGGCCAGACGCCTGACGAGCGGGCGCTCCAGGACTCCGGCGGGCACCGAGAGGCCCAGCAGCTTGACCAGGTAGCAGCCCGCCGCGGTGACGCCGATGGCGATCCAGGTGGTCATCGGCGCTCACCCTCCGTGCCGCGTGCCATGCGCCCGTGCACCGTAAGGACGACGGGAGCGGCGAGCGCCGCCACCAGGACCGGCACCCCGGCGGGCAGCACCGGCTGGCACAGCAGCACCAGCAGGACGCCGAGACCGGCCACGGCCCGTTCGACGGTGCCGCTGAGCATGGGGGCCAGCAGGGCGAGGAAGACGGCGGGCCCGGCGGCGTCCAGGCCCCAGGCGTCGGTGTCGCCGAGCGCGGACGCCCCCAGGGCGCCGATCAGCGTGGTGAGGTTCCACAGGACGTACAGCGTCAGCCCGGTGACGGTGAAGCCGAGGCGCGCGGTGCGCCGGTCCGGCTGGGCGAGGGCCACGGCCGAGGTCTCGTCGATGACCCAATGGGCCGCGACGGGGCGTACCGCGCGCGGCAGGCCGAGGAGTCCGGACAGCCGCAGCCCGTAGAAGGCGTTGCGCACCCCGAGGAAGAACGCCCCGGCGGCGGCGGTGAACGGATTGCCGCCCGCCGCCAGCGCGCCCACGAGGGCGAACTGCGACGCCCCGGTGAAGACCAGCAGGCTGAGCGCGCAGGTCTGCAGCAGGCCGAGCCCGGCGCCCGCCGACGTCACCCCGAAGGCGAAGCCGGAGAGCCCGACCGCGACACCGACGCCCAGGGCGTCGCGGACGACGGCCGAGTCCGCCGGGGACTCGGCGGGATCGGTTCGTATCTCTATCTGTTCTGACACAGCGCGCACGTTAGGAGAGCGCTTCGACTCCGGTCTTGTACGTTCTTGCGCGCTCGCGCCGGTAGGCGCCCGGTGGCACCCCCACGATCCGGGTGAAGTGACGGTTCAGGTGGGACTGGTCGGTGAAGCCGACGGCGACGGCCACCTCGGCTGGCGCGGTCCCGGCGTCCAGCAGCCGCCGGGCCCGGCGGACCCGGGCGTCGGTGAGCCAGGTGTGCGGCGGCATCCCGTAGACCGCGCGGAAGGCGCGCAGGAGGGCGAAGGGACCGGTGCCCAGCTCGGCCGCCAGCCGTTCCAGGGACGGCGGGTCCGCCATCCGCTCCTGGAGGATCGCGCGGGCGCGCGCCGCCGTTCGCGCACCCGCGGTGTGCGCCGTGCGCTCGGGGAGCGGGCCGCCGTGGTCGCGCAACAGCCGGGCCAGCGCGATGCGCAGCAGGCTGTCGGCGGCGAGCGCGTTGCCCTCCTCGGCGGCCCGGTGCACCGCGGTGACCAGCCTCGCCCCCTGGGGGTCGTCGACGCTGGGGATCCGGAACCCGGCGGTGCCCCGGAGCGTGGTCGTCTCGGCGGCGATACCGGCGACCAGGTCCGCGGCCGGGTACAGCACGCTGTACGCCCACCCCTCGGGCGCCCCCGCCCGTCCGGTGTGGGGCACCTCCGGGTTGATGAGGGCGAGCCCGCCGGGCCCGGTGCGCTCGATGGCGCCGCGGTGGTGGAACTCCTCGACGCCCTCGGTGATCGCGGCGATCACGAAGGTCTCGTGGGTGTGCCAGACGAAGGTCTTGTCGATGTAGCGGGCGCGCAGCAGATCGACGCCCGGAAGCTGGGGGTACCGCCAGTGCCGCGCACTCTCCCGGTTGACCATGGCACCATTGTGCGCCTCGCCCGGGCCCCCCTCTGACCTGCGGCTCCGTGCATTGTCAGTGGTGCGGTGCACGATGGAGGGCATGGCAGGCTCGGCGCTCGACGGATTCTCCCCGGCCACCCGCGGCTGGTTCACGGGTGCTTTCACCGCGCCCACGCCCGCGCAGGAGGGCGCGTGGCGGGCGATCGGCGCGGGCTCGGACGTCCTGGTCGTCGCCCCCACCGGCTCGGGCAAGACCCTGGCCGCCTTCCTGGCCGCTCTGGACAAGCTGGCCGGTGAGCCGCCGCCCGCCGAGACGAAGAAGCGCTGCCGGGTGCTCTATGTCTCTCCACTGAAGGCCCTGGCGGTGGACGTCGAGCGCAATCTCCGCAGCCCGCTGACCGGTATCCGCCAGGAGGCGGTGCGGCTGGGCATGCCCGAGCCGGAGATCCGGGTGGGCACCCGCTCGGGCGACACCCCGGCCGCCGAGCGCCGCGCTCTGGCCACCCGCCCGCCGGACATCCTGATCACCACCCCCGAGTCGCTGTTCCTGATGCTCACCTCCGCCACCCGGGAGGCGCTGCGCGGGGTGGAGACCGTGATCCTGGACGAGGTCCACGCCGTCGCGGGCACGAAGCGGGGCGCCCATCTCGCGCTGTCCCTGGAGCGCCTCGACGAGCTGCTCGAGCGCCCCGCACGGCGCATCGGCCTGTCCGCGACCGTGCGGCCGGTGGACGAGGTGGCGCGGTTCCTGTCGCCGCGGCGCAAGGTGGAGATCGTCCAGCCGCCCTCGGGCAAGGAGTTCGACCTGTCGGTGGTCGTGCCCGTGGAGGACCTGGGCGAGCTGGGCGGCGCCCCCGCCCGGGAGGGCGAGGCGGGCGAGCGGCCGTCGATCTGGCCCCATGTGGAGGAGCGGATCACCGATCTGGTCCAGGCCCATCGCTCCACCATCGTCTTCGCCAACTCCCGCCGGCTGGCCGAGCGGCTGTGCAACCGGCTGAACGAGATCGCCTATGAGCGGGCCACCGGTGAGGCCCTGCCCGAGGACCACTCCCCCGCCGAGCTGATGGCCGAGGCCGGTGCGGCCCGGGGCGCGCCCGCGCTGCTGGCCCGCGCGCACCACGGCTCGGTGTCCAAGGAGCAGCGGGCGCTGGTCGAGGAGGACCTCAAGGCCGGCCGACTGCCCGCCGTCGTCGCCACCTCCAGCCTCGAGCTCGGCATCGACATGGGCGCTGTCGACCTGGTCGTCCAGGTCGAGTCGCCGCCCTCGGTGGCCTCCGGGCTGCAGCGGGTGGGCCGGGCCGGCCACCAGGTGGGCGCGGTCTCCACCGGCGTCGTCTTCCCCAAGTACCGCGGCGACCTGGTGCAGGCCGCGGTGGTCACCGAGCGGATGCGCGAGGGCGCCATCGAGTCGCTGCGGGTGCCCGCCAACCCGCTGGACGTGCTCGCCCAGCAGCTGATCGCCATGACCGCCATGGACACCTGGGACGTGGACGAGCTGCTGGCCCTGATCCGCCGCGCCGCGCCGTTCGCCTCGCTCCCGGAGTCGGCGTACACCTCGGTCCTCGACATGCTCGCGGGCCGCTACCCCTCCGACGCCTTCGCGGAGCTGCGGCCGCGCCTGGTGTGGGACCGCGTCGCCCATACGGTCACCGGCCGCCCCGGGGCGCAGCGGCTCGCGGTGACCTCCGGCGGCACCATCCCCGACCGCGGGCTCTTCGGCGTCTTCCTGGCGGGCGCCGACCCCAAGAAGGGCGGTGGCGGGCGACGGGTGGGCGAGCTCGACGAGGAGATGGTCTACGAGTCGCGGGTGGGCGATGTGTTCACCCTGGGCACCACCTCATGGCGGATCGAGGACATCACCCGCGACCGGGTCCTGGTCTCCCCCGCCCCCGGCGTCCCCGGCCGGCTGCCCTTCTGGAAGGGCGACCAGCTCGGCCGCCCCCTGGAGCTGGGCCGCGCCCTGGGCGCGTTCCTGCGCGAGGTGGGCGCGCTGCGGCCGGAGGACGCCCGCCTGCGGCTGCTGGCCGCCGGTCTGGACGCCTGGGCCGCCGAGAACGTCATCGGGTACCTGGACGAGCAGCGCCGCGCCTGCGGGCATGTGCCGGACGACCGCACGATCGTGGTGGAGCGGTTCCGCGACGAGCTGGGCGACTGGCGCGTGGTGGTCCACTCCCCCTTCGGCGCGCAGGTCCACGCCCCCTGGGCGCTCGCCCTGGGGGCCCGCCTCTCCGAGCGGTACGGCATCGACGCCCAGGTCATGCACGCCGACGACGGCATCGTGCTGCGGCTGCCCGACGCAGATCTGATGGGGCTTGACCTCCTCGACGCGGACCCGATGCGCCAGGGCGTGGAGTACGACACCGAGCAGTCCCCGGTGGGTGCGGCCGATGTCGCGTTCGACAAGGGCGAGATCAACCAGGTCGTCACCGACCAGGTCGGCGGCTCGGCGCTGTTCGCCTCCCGGTTCCGCGAATGCGCCGCGCGCGCGTTGCTGCTGCCCCGCCGCGACCCCGGCAAGCGCACCCCGCTGTGGCAGCAGCGCCAGCGCGCCGCGCAGCTCCTCCAGGTGGCGAGCGAGTTCGGTTCCTTCCCGATCGTCCTCGAAGCGGTCCGCGAATGCCTCCAGGACGTCTTCGACGTCCCCGGCCTCACCGAGCTGATGGGCGACATCGAGGCCCGCCGGGTCCGGCTGGTGGAGGTGACCACCCCCGAGCCGTCCCCCTTCGCCCGCTCGCTGCTCTTCGGCTATGTGGCGCAGTTCCTCTACGAGGGCGACTCCCCGCTCGCCGAGCGCCGCGCCGCCGCCCTCTCCCTCGACTCCCGGCTGCTGGCCGAGCTCCTGGGCCAGGCCGAGCTGCGCGAGCTGCTCGACGCCGACGTCCTGGCCGAGCTGGAGCAGGAGCTCCAGTGGCTCACCGAGGACCGCCGGATCAAGGACGCCGAGGGCGTGGCCGACGCCCTGCGGGTGCTCGGCCCGCTCACCGCCGCCGAGCTGGCCGAGCGCGGTGCCGAGCCCGGGTGGGCCGAGGACCTGGCCGGGGCCCGGCGCGCCATCCGGGTCCGGATCGCGGGCGAGGACCACTGGGCCGCGGTGGAGGACGCGGGGCGGCTGCGGGACGCGCTCGGCACGGCCCTGCCGGTCGGCGTCCCCGAGGCCTTCACCGAGCCGGTCAAGGACCCCCTCGGCGATCTGCTGGCCCGCCATGCCCGCACCCACGGTCCCTTCACCTCCGCCCAGGCCGCCGCCCGCTTCGGCCTCGGCGTGGCCGTCACCGAGGGCGCCCTGCACCGGCTCGCCGCGGGCGGCCGCGTCGTCCAGGGCGAGTTCCGCCCACCCATCACCCAGCACCACCCTTCTGACGATGCGCTGCGCGCGACCTCTTCCTTGAGCACCGGCCAGGAGTGGTGCGACGCGGCGGTGCTGCGCCGCCTGCGGCGCCGCTCCCTGGCCGCGCTGCGCCATGAGCTGGAGCCCGTGTCGCCCTCGGCGCTCGCCGCCTTCCTCCCGCAGTGGCAGCATCTGGGCACCCACAGCCTGCGCGGTATCGACGGGCTGGTGCGCGCGATCGAGCAGCTCCAGGGCGCGCCGGTCCCCGCCTCCGCCCTGGAGAAGCTGGTCCTGCCGTCCCGGGTGAGCGACTACACCCCCACGATGCTCGATGAGCTCAGCGCCTCCGGGGAGGTCGTCTGGGCCGGTGCGGGCGCACTGCCGGGCAAGGACGGCTGGATCACCCTGCACCTGGCCGACACCGCCCCGCTGCTGCTGCACACCCCGCACCCCCTCGAGGCGGGCCCCCTCCACCAGGCCGTCCTCGACTCTCTGGCCGGTGGGTACGGGCTGTTCTTCCGCCAGATCGCCGAGCAGGCCCGCGCCGCCGGGCACGAGTTCCTGGACCCCGAGCTCGCCGAGGCCCTGTGGGACCTGGTCTGGGCGGGCCGGGTCACCGGTGACACCCTCGCCCCGCTGCGCTCCCTGCTGGGCTCGGGCCGTACGGCGGGCTCCACGGCCCACCGCGCCAAGCGCACGGTCCCCCGGGGGCGCTATGGCGGCCTTACGGGCCGCACCGGCCGACCGGCGGCGTCGCGCAACGGCCCGCCCACCGTCGCCGGGCGCTGGTCCCTGCTGCCGGAGCGCGAGCCCGAGCCCACCCACCGCGCCCACGCCCTGGCACGCACCCTGCTCGACCGGCACGGCGTGGTCACCCGCGGGGCGGTCGCCGCCGAGGGGGTCGAGGGCGGCTTCTCCGCCGCCTACCGGGTGCTGTCCGCGTTCGAGGAGTCCGGCCAGGCGCGCCGCGGCTATGTGGTCGAGGGGCTCGGCGCCGCCCAGTTCGCGATGGACGGCGCCGTGGACCGGCTGCGCGCGGTCAGCACGGCCCGCGACCGCGCGGCGGCCCCTACCTTCGAGGGACCGCGTGGGCAGCCCCGGCGCGCCTTCGTGCTCGCCTCGGCCGACCCCGCCAACGCCTACGGTGCCGCTCTTCCCTGGCCCGATCCGCCCGTCGGCGCGAGCCACCGGCCGGGCCGTAAGGCGGGAGCGATGGTGGTGCTCGTCGACGGGGAGCTGACGCTCTACATGGAGCGGGGCGGCAAGACCCTGCTCGCCTGGCCCTCGGGCGAGGCCGAGGCCGCCTCCCCGGAGGACGACACCCGGCTGTGGACGGCGGTGGAGGCGCTGGCCGAGTCCGCCCGCGCGGGGGCGCTCGGCTCGGTCACCGTCGAGCGCGTCAACGGCGCCCAGGCGCTCTCGTCCCCGATCGGCAAGCTCCTGGAATCGGCGGGCTTCCACCCGACCCCACGGGGCCTCCGCCTGCGCCCTTGATCAACACCCGCCGTCTGCGCCTCTGCTCAACTCCCGGGGCTGTGCGCCGGAGCAACACCCGCCATCCGCGCCCCCGAACAACGGCCTTCGCCCGCGCCCCTGATCACCGGGCGCTCCCGTCGGCCCGCGGCCACCGGCATCATGGAGGGCATGCCCGAAGGAGACACCGTCTGGCAGACCGCACGGCGTCTGCACCAGGCCCTCGCGGGATCCCCGCTCATCCGCAGCGACCTGCGCGTCCCCCGGCTGGCGACCGCCGACCTCACCGGCCGCCAGGTGCTCGAGGTCGTCCCGCGCGGCAAGCATCTGCTGACCCGTGTCGAGGGCGGGCTGACCCTCCACTCCCATCTGCGGATGGACGGCTCCTGGCAGGTGTACGGGCCGGACGAGCGCTGGCGCGGCGGCCCGCACCACCAGATCCGGGCCATCCTCGCCAACGCCGCACACACCGCCGTCGGCTACCGCCTGCCCGTCCTGGAACTGCTCCGCACCGGCGACGAGGACCAGGTCGTCGGCCATCTCGGCCCCGATCTCCTCGGCCCCGACTGGGATCCGGACGAGGCGCTGCGCCGACTGCTCGCCGATCCCTCCCGGCCCCTGGGCGAAGCGCTGCTCGACCAGCGGAACCTCGCCGGGATCGGCAATGTCTACAAGTCCGAGCTGTGCTTCCTGCTGCGCGTGTCACCCTGGCTGCCGATCGGCGAGGTGACCTCCCCCGAGCGCCTGGTGACCCACGCCAAGAGGCTCCTGGAGGCCAACAGGAACCGGCGCGCCCGGATCACCACGGCCGAGTCGCGCCGCGACCGCAGACTATGGGTGTACGGGCGCCCGGGGCGGCCCTGTCTGCGCTGCGGTACGCCGGTGCGCGCCGCCGACCAGGGGCGCGCGGGTCAGGAGCGCTCGACCTTCTGGTGCCCGAGCTGCCAGGCGGGGCCACAGGGGCCGGATCCGTCCTGACGCGGAGGGCCTCCCCGGCGGCGGGTGCCGCCCCTTCTGGGCGAGGGACCGCAGTGCACCGGCAGTAGGCTCAGCCCCCAGCCGCCGATCGCTAACGCCCCCTCCACCGGCCCGGTCTCCCCCGGCTGCACCGCCAGCCGCAGTACGGACCACCACCAGACGCCGCCCAGAGCGAGCGCGAGCACCCATCGGACCGGCCTGAGGCCCTGGGTGTCGGCCCCTCCGACGGCTGCCATGACTGCCTCCTTCGGCGACGCTAGACGCCTGTTCGCACACGGCGGGAGGGCGCACAGGAGGCACGTCGGCGCGTGTCGGACACTCGCGCTCCCCCCAGTCTGCCCAGCCGGGCGATACGGCGCACCCAGAGCGAGCCACCGGGCCGGAACCACCGGGCCGGAACGCGGTGGCCTCAGCCGCCCGGGGCCGGGTCCGGCGTCTGGCCGCCTCAAGCCCACCGGGGCCCGGGCTCCGGCGCCTGGCGGCCTCAGGCGCACCGACCGCCGTATCTAGCCGCGCTGGCCGCCGTTCTCGGCCTGGAACATCCAGTGGTGCTTCTCCAGGTCGCGAGTGAGCTCGATGAGAATGTCCTGGGTCACCGGGTCCGGCTCGTCGGTCGCCCTGATGCGCTCCCGCATCCGCCCGATCACCGCTCCGAGGGCATCCACGAGCGTCCGGACGGCCTGCGCGTCATCGGTCCAGCCGTCCTTGACCGTGTCGACACCGCTGGTCGCGGCGACCGTCTGGGCCCGTCCGTCCGGCGGCACCCCGAGCGCAGAGGCCCGCTCCGCCACCGTGTCGGCATACTCCCTGGTCGACGCCACGACATCGTCGAGCTGCAGATGGACCGTGCGGAATCGCGGGCCCACGACGGTCCAGTGGATCTGCTTGCCCACCAAGTGGAGGTCGACGAGGTCGACGAGGGCGCCTTGCAGCGCATCGGCGACGATCTTGAGGTGCTCCTCCGGCAGCGGGCTCTTCACCACAGACATCCACTTCCTCCTGTTCGACCGTTCGGCCCCTCTTGATTGCCTCTCTTCATCCGGGGTGACCCGAATCCGGACGGACAAACATCGAGGCCCCGGGCCGGTATGGCTACCGGTCGGGGCCTCGGAGAGCTGGTTTCTCAGGGGGTTCTCAGGCCGCCACCACGTCCACGGCTTCCTTGGGCGTCTTGATGGTCACCCGCTCCTCCGGAACGCCCGTCACGGACGTCACAGAGACGGGATTGAGCACGGGCCGCATGGGCGCCGGCACCTTCTCGGTGGTGGACGCGGCCGACTCGGCCAGTTCGGCGAGCGACAGCTCGTCGCTGACCTCGCGCATGACCTGCGACATCCGTACCTCCAGGGCGTCGCAGATGGCCGACAGCAGCTCGGATGAGGCTTCCTTCTGGCCGCGCTCGACCTCTGACAGATAGCCGAGCGACACCCGGGCGGAGGAGGAAACCTCGCGCAGAGTACGGCCCTGGCGCTGGCGCTGCCGGCGCAGCACGTCACCCAGCAGGCGACGGAGCAGAATCATCGCTGGCTCCCTCCTCGGACCTCGGATCCGGATCCTTCTCGCCCCACCGTACCGCCTCCGGCTGTGCCCGTGCGGGGAGCGATGTCGTGTTCACTCAGGGCTGCAAACATCAAATCTCGTCGTGTTGTTCCGTATCCTTTGCCCCCGCCGTCGCGATCAATTCGCTGAACAGCAGCTTGACTGCGGCATGGACGGTCTGGCCGCGGATTCCGGCGCGGTCTCCTTCGAGTCGCAGCGCCGCCGCGGCCACCACGTCCGAAGGCCCTGCGACGGCCACATGAACGGTGCCCACGGGCTGTCCGTCCTGTGGTGTGGGACCCGCCACACCGGTGGTGGCCACGCCCCAGTCCGCGCCCAGCGCACGCCGTACGCCCCGGGCCATCTGGCGGGCCACCTCGGCGTCGACCGCGCCGCGCTCGGCCAGCAGGGCCCCATCCACGCCCAGCACCTCGCGCTTGAGGTCGGTGGCGTACGCCGTCACCGAGCCGCGGAAGGACCGGGAGGCGCCGTCCACCGAGGTCAGCTCGGCGGCGACCAGACCGCCGGTGAGCGATTCGGCGGCGGCCAGGGTCTGCCCGCGCCGCTCCAGCAGCGCCAGCACATCGGCCGCCGTCCCGCCGTCGCTCACTTCGTGGCCTCCTCCGTCGTCCGTCCCGCCCGGCGCAGCACGACCGCCTGCCGGACGTAGTCGAGGCCGGTGACCACGGTCAGGACGACGGCCACGGCCATCACCCAGAACCGCAGCGAGGCCAGCGGTCCGGTCAGCGCCAGGATGTACATCCCGACGGCGGTGCCCTGCGCGAGCGTCTTCATCTTTCCGCCCCGGCTGGCCGGGATGACCCCGATCCGGATCACCCAGAACCGCATCAGTGTGATTCCGATCTCACGGAAGAGGATCACTCCCGTCACCCACCAGGGGAGGTCGGACAGGGCCGACAGACAGATCAGCGCCGCGCCCATGATCGCCTTGTCCGCGATCGGATCGGCGATCTTCCCGAAGTCGGTGACCAGGTTGTACCGACGGGCCAGATGACCGTCGAAGAGATCGGTGATCATGGCGATGGCGAACGCCGCCCATGCGAAGGAGCGCCACGCCGGGTCGTACCCGCCATTGTGCAGCATCAACAACACAAACCCGGGCACCAGCAGCAGCCGCACCATGGTGAGGATGTTGGCGATGTTCCACAAACCGGCGGGCCTGACCGTGGCGGCGGCCGGTCGGTGGTGACCTCCCGCGGCGGAGGCCGGGACACCCGTCATCTGTCCGCCTCTCCGGTGGACGCGCCGCCACCCTGCCGCTCCAGCGGCTCAAGCGGCTCCGCGACGAGGTCCACTCCCTCCGTCGCGATCACCTTCGCTTCGACCATGCGGCCCGCCTCCGGCTCCCCGTCGGTGCGCAGCAGCGTCTGGCCATCGGTCTCCGGCGCCTGGTGGGCGCCACGGCCCAGGACCGCGCCGGTGTCGTCGATCTCCTCCACCAGGACCTCCACGACCTCGCCGAGCCGCTCCTCCGCCCGCTGGGCGGTCAGCTCCTCCGCGAGCCGCGAGACGCGCTCCAGGCGCTCCGCGACCACCTCCGGGTCGACCTTGTTCTCGTAACCGGCGGCCTCGGTGCCGTCCTCGTCCGAGTACCCGAAGACGCCGATCGCGTCCAGCCGCGCCGCATTGAGGAAACGCTCCAGCTCGGCCAGGTCCTCCTCGGTCTCGCCGGGGAAGCCGACGATGAAGTTGGACCGGGCGCCGGCCTGCGGCGCCTTGCCTCTGATCGTCTCCAGCAGCTCCAGGAACCGGTCGGTGTCCCCGAAGCGGCGCATGGCGCGCAGCACCCCGGGCGCCGAGTGCTGGAAGGACAGGTCGAAGTACGGCGCGACCTTCTCGGTCGAGGTGAGCACGTCGATCAGCCCGGGACGCATCTCGGCGGGCTGCAGATAGCTGACCCGGATCCGCTCGATGCCGTCCACCGCGGCCAGCTCCGGCAGCAGCGTCTCCAGCAGCCGGATGTCCCCGAGGTCCTTGCCGTACGAGGTGTTGTTCTCCGAGACCAGCATGATCTCCTTCACCCCCTGCTCGGCCAGCCAGCGGGTCTCGCCCAGCACATCGGAGGGGCGGCGGGAGATGAAGGAGCCGCGGAAGGACGGGATGGCGCAGAACGAGCACCGCCGGTCGCAGCCGGAGGCCAGCTTCACCGAGGCGACCGGGCTGGTGTCCAGTCTGCGCCGCAGCGGGGCCCGCGGCCCGGAGGCCGGGGCCACCCCCTCGGGCAGGTCCTCGGGCGCGGTGTCCTGGGCGTGGCCGGGGAGCGCCACCGAGGTGGCGTCCTGGCGCTCGGCGGGGCTGATCGGCAGCAGCTTGCGGCGGTCGCGCGGGGTGTGGGAGGCGTGGATGCCGCCGGAGAGGATGGTCTGGAGGCGGTCGGAGATATCGGCGTAGTCGTCGAAGCCGAGCACCCCGTCGGCCTCGGGCAGCGCATCGGCGAGCTCCTTGCCGTACCGCTCGGCCATGCAGCCGACGGCCACCACGGCCTGGGTGCGGCCGTGGTCCTTCAGATCGTTCGCCTCCAGCAGGGCGTCGACCGAGTCCTTCTTGGCGGCCTCGACGAAGCCACAGGTGTTGACGACGGCGACGTCCGCGTCGGCGGCTTCCTCGACGAGCTCCCAGCCGTCCGCCGCCAAGCGGCCTGCGAGCTCCTCCGAGTCCACCTCGTTACGGGCGCAGCCAAGAGTGACAAGGGCGACGGTGCGGCGTTCGGGCATGGGCTCAGACTACTTTGTCCCCACGACAGCCCCCGCTGCCAGGGCTGCCGATCCTCGCGCGGCTCAGCCCGCCTCGGGGTCTCCCTTGGTGTAGCTCAGCCGCTGGACGGCCCCGCTGGTGCCCACGTTCTTCACTTCCTTGCCGTTCACGAACAGCTTGATCGCGCCGGCGTTGCCCAGCACCAGGTCGATGCGCCTGCTGTCGCTGAAGGTCTTGGAGTCCCCCTCGCGCAGCACACCCTCCTCGATCAGCCGGCCGTTGTGGTCCTGGGCGGAGATCCAGCTCTGGCCGCCCTCGGCGGTCAGCTTGACGGTGACCTTGTCCGCCGGGACGCCCGCGATGGCGCTGTCGGACGGGTCGGGCTTGTGCGGGGTGGCGGGCTTGGAGGGGGCGGCGGTGTTGGTGGGCGCGGAGGCGCTGGCCTTGGGCGAGGCGGTGTCCTCGGCGACGCTCGAGCCGTCGCCGTCGCCGTCGCCGCCCCGGACCAGGGTGAAGCCCACGAATCCGACCACGGCGACGATCGCCGCGACCATCGCGGCCGTCCAGTTGGGGCGCCGGGGCTCGGGGCGGATCCGCTCGGCCTCGAACAGCGGCGCCGGCGCGGTCGGCGCGGGCCGGCCGCCGTGCTCGGCGTCGAACTGCGCGATCAGGGACTCCGGATCGAGGCCCACGGCGCGCGCGAGCACCCGGATGTGCCCCCGGGCGTAGACATCGCCGCCGCAGCGCGAGAAATCGTCCTGCTCGATGCCCCGCACGATGGGGGTGCGCACCCTGGTCGAGGAACTGACCTCGTCGACGGTCAGCCCCGCGGAGATACGGGCCTGCTGGAGGGCGCGACCGATGGAAGGCCGGTCGTCTTCGGGGGAGTTGCCGTCTTCGGGAAGGTTGCCGATGGACACGGGGGCGCCTTTCGAGCGTGAGCCACCTGCTGGAGGTTCAGTCTAGGGGTGGGGCGAAAGGGTCGGGCAAGCGGGAGGACGGAGTTTGTCCGCCATCGGGATTGCCGTTCGATCACGATTTTGGGGTCTCACTCCGCCACCTCCCTCAACTTGACGTTTCGGTAGGGGAAACGGTTGCCCGCCAAACCCTTATGAGTGAGCCTTACCGCGGATCACGTCGAGCACGCCATCCAATTCATCCGGCTTGACGAGCACATCGCGCGCCTTGGATCCCTCGCTCGGGCCGACGATGTTCCGGGACTCCATGAGATCCATCAGCCGCCCCGCCTTGGCGAAACCCACCCGCAGCTTGCGCTGAAGCATCGACGTCGAGCCGAATTGAGTGGAAACCACCAGCTCAGCGGCCTGACAGAGCAGATCGAGATCATCGCCGATCTCCTCGTCGATCTCCTTCTTCTTCGACGTCCCGACCGTCACGTCGTCGCGGAAGACCGGTGCCATCTGCTCCTTGCAGTGCGCGACGACCGCCTCGACCTCGGACTCGGTGACATACGCGCCCTGCATCCGGATGGGCTTGTTCGCACCCATCGGAAGGAAGAGGCCGTCGCCCTTGCCGATCAGCTTCTCGGCGCCGGGCTGGTCCAGGATGACGCGGCTGTCGGCCAGCGAGGAGGTGGCGAAGGCGAGTCGCGAGGGCACATTGGCCTTGATCAGACCGGTGACGACGTCCACGGAGGGCCGCTGGGTGGCCAGCACCAAGTGGATGCCGGCCGCGCGCGCCAGCTGCGTGATCCGCACGATCGAGTCCTCGACATCGCGCGGTGCGACCATCATCAAATCGGCCAGCTCGTCGACGATCACCAGCAGATACGGATAGGGCTTGAGCTCCCGCTCGCTCCCCTCGGGCTCCTTCACCTTCCCCCTGCGGACCGCCGCGTTGAAGTCGTCGATATGGCGGAAGCCGTAGGCCGCGAGGTCGTCATAGCGAAGATCCATCTCCCGTACGACCCATTGGAGCGCCTCGGCGGCGCGCTTGGGGTTGGTGATGATCGGTGTGATCAGATGCGGAATGCCCTCGTAGGCGGTCAGCTCCACCCGCTTGGGATCGACCAGCACCATCCGCACATCGTCCGGCGTGGCCCGAGCCATGATCGACGTGATCAGGCAGTTGATACAGGACGACTTGCCGGAACCGGTCGCGCCCGCCACCAGCACATGCGGCATGGTGGCCAGATTGGCCGCCACATAGCCGCCCTCGACGTCCTTGCCCAGCCCGACGAGCATCGGGTGGTCGTCGCCGACGGAGTCCGCCGAGCGCAGCACATCGCCCAGGTTGACCATCTCGCGGTCGCTGTTGGGGATTTCGATGCCGACGGCCGACTTGCCGGGGATCGGGCTGATAATACGAACATCGGGGCTGGCGACCGCGTAGGCGATGTTCTTGGTCAGCGCGGTGATCCGCTCGACCTTGACGGCCGGGCCGAGTTCCACCACATAGCGGGTGACCGTCGGGCCGCGAGTGAAGCCGGTGACGGCGGCGTCCACCTTGAACTCCGTGAACACCTTCGTCAGCGAGTCCACGACCGCGTCGTTGGCCGCGCTGCGGGTCTTGCCGGGGCCGCCGCGCTCCAGCAGCTCGAGCGAGGGCAGCGAGTAGGTGATGTCGCCGGAGAGCTGGAGCTGCTCGGCGCGCGGCGGCAACGGCTCGCCGGACTCGGCCGCGGGCCGGGTGAGATCGGGGACCTGCTGCGGATCCGCCTCGTCGGCCCTGTCCGGACGGCCCCTACCGGCCGCCGCCTTGCCCTTGGCACCGCCCTTCCCGGCGGCCCTTCCGGACTCCTTGTCGGCGTCGCGCGCGCCCGGCACCCCGCCGCTCGCGGCCCCGTCCTCGCGCTCGCCCGCGATCCCGTTGCTGAGCCCGGCGACGAGCGGCGAGGGCTGCACACCGTGCAGCACGGCCCCGTCCAGCGAGGCGGCGGCAGCGGCCGCCACGTCCACCGCGTCCAAGGGCCGGTCGAGCGGCGGTTGGGTGGACGACGAGCGGCGCGAGCGCCGACGCTTGCGCAGCGCCTCCTCCTCGGCCCGCTCCGGGCCTCCGGCACCGTCCGGGTCCTCTTTGGCGAGCGAGGCCCTGCGAGGCCGTCTGGCGGGCGTCTCGCGCCATTCGTCGGCGTACTCCGCCGCGTCGTACCCGGCCTCCGACGCGTACGCGTCCTCGTGGTCCCGCACCAGGCCCAGCCGGACGCCCAGCTGCCGCAGCCGCTGCGGAATGGCGGCGACCGGCGTCGCCGTGACCACCAGCAGCCCGAAGACGGTCAGCAGCACCAGCAGCGGTACGGCCAGCACGTCGCCCATCAGGTAGATCAGCGGCCGGGAGACGGCCCAGCCGATCAGACCGCCCGCGTCCTGCATCGCCTCGGTGCCCTGGCCGCGCCCCGGGGCGCCGCAGGCGATGTGCACCTGCCCCAGGACGCCGATGACGAGCGCCGAGAGCCCGATGACGATCCGCCCGTTGGCCTCCGGCCGCTCCGGGTGGAGGATCAGCCGGACGGCGATGGTGCCCAGCAGTATCGGCACCACCAGGTCGAGCCGGCCGAAGGCGCCGGTGATCAGCATCTCGACCAGCCTGCCGACCGGCCCGTCCAGATTGGACCAGGTGCCCGCCGCGACGATCAGGGCGAGGGCGAACAGCAGCAGGGCGCTGCCGTCCTTGCGGTGGGCCGGATCGAGTCCCTTGGCACCGCGTCCTATGCCGCGGAACATCGCCGCGAGGCCGCGCGCCATGCCCATCCACACGGCGCGCACGATGCGGAACACGCCGCTGGTGGGGTTCGGGGCGGGTGGCGGCGCCGCCTTTGCCGCCGCCTTCTTCGGCGCGGCCTTCTTCGCGGGCGCGGCGGACTTCTTGGCGGGTGCCTTCTTCGCGGGCGCCTTCTTGGCGGCCGCCTTCTTCGCCGCGCCTCCGGACTGCCCGGCGCGCTTCTTCGAGGTGCCCGCCGTGCTCTGGGAACCCTTGCCGGACGTACGAGAGGCCATGGAGGCGAGGTTACCCGCGTCCGCCGTACGGAGCACGCATGGCGGGGGTATCAGGCGCCACCGACGTCACTCCGGTGCCGCCGCGCCGACGAGGCGGTGAGACGGCCGTGACGGCGTGTCAAAGTGCGGGTGACCGGTCGGCGATGACCGACCGACGGTGACGGTGGGGCAGCGGGGTCAGTTCTGTGAGGGGACCTGGCCGGCTCCGCTGCCCGCGCCCGGCTCCAGCGCGTCCAGCGCCCGCCGCAGACCGGTCAGCTTGCGCTCCAGATGGGCCGCCGTGGCCACGGCCGCGGCGTCGGCCGACTCGTCCAGCTGCTTGGACAACGCCTCGGCCTGCTCCTCGACGGCGGCGAGCCGCGCGGACAGCTCGGCGAGCAGCCCCGCCGACTCCTTGGCCTCCCCGGCGGCGGGCTGGCCGCCCTCCAACTGCAGCCGCAGCAGCGACGCCTGCTCCCGCAGCTGGCAGTTCTTCATGTACAGATCCACGAAGACCGAGACCTTGGCTCTGAGCACCCACGGGTCGAAGGGTTTGGAGATGTAGTCCACCGCGCCGGCCGCATAGCCCCGGAAGGTGTGGTGCGGGCCGTGGTTGATCGCGGTGAGGAAAATGATCGGGATGTCGCGGGTCCGCTCCCGGCGCTTGATGTGCGCCGCGGTCTCGAACCCGTCCATGCCCGGCATCTGGACGTCCAGCAGAATCACCGCGAAGTCGTCCGTCAGCAGCGCCTTGAGCGCTTCCTCCCCTGACGATGCCCGCACCAGGGTCTGATCGAGCGCGGAGAGAATGGCCTCCAGCGCCAGCAGATTCTCCGGCCGGTCATCGACCAGGAGGATCTTGGCCTTCTGCACCATGCCCCGTCCTCCTCGTCCCGGCTTGGGGTCTCCCCAGCTCGCAGAGCTGGGGGAAGCACCGGGCGCCGCCCCAGGGGACGACTCCCTTGCGCCGCCCGTCCTTGTGCCGGTCATGGTAGCCGCACCCCGCTGTTCGCCACACCCTGTCACCGCGATGTCACTGTGCACGTAGCAGAAACGCGGTGGGAGACCAGAAGGTTCCCCGAATACCGCGTTCCCACACGTGTTCGGCGACACTCAGTCAACACCACGGCTGTCCCGCGCGTACCCCGGGTCACTCCACTGACATCCAGTGCTCCATCACCGTCAGGAGATGATCGGTATCGACCGGCTTGGTGACGTAGTCCGACGCGCCCGCGTCGATGCTCTTCTCCCGGTCGCCCTTCATCGCCTTCGCGGTGAGGGCGATGATCGGCAACCCGGCGAACTGCGGCATCCTGCGGATCGCGGCCGTCGTGGCGTAGCCGTCCATCTCGGGCATCATGATGTCCATCAGGACCAGCACGACATCGTCGTGCTGCTCCAGGACCTCGATGCCCTCCCGGCCGTTCTCCGCGTACAGCACCTGTAGCCCGTGCTGCTCCAGCACACTGGTCAGCGCGAAGACATTACGGATGTCGTCGTCGACGATCAACACCTTTTCGCCGTGGAAGCCGCCCGTCGGCTCCGGGGCCACCAGGTCCTGGCCGCCCAGCAGCCACGGCTCGGGGGCCTGCGCCTGCCCCCGGCGACGGCCCGCCGACCGGTCGCCCGACTCCGTCTCCGGCTGCGGCGGGGCCTGCTCCGCATCGGCCCGCGACGCCTCCTCGGCCCGCTGACGCCGCCGGAACAGCCCGGAGCCGCCATGGCCGCGCGACGCCTGGGAGCCGTCGGAGGCGTCCTGTGCGGCCTCCTCCCGCTCCGCCGCGGCACCGTGCTCCTCGGCCTCCTCCACGGCGCTGGGAAGCGCCTCGAGCGCCAGCGGGCCCCGGGCCGAGCTGCTCGGCGCGAGCTGCGGGTAGCCCTGGGGCGGCAGCTCGCTGGGGTGCAGCGGCAGGTAGAGGGTGAACGTCGAGCCGCGGCCCGGCTCGCTGGCCGCGTGGATCTCGCCGCCCAGCAGCCGGGCGATCTCCCGGCTGATGGACAGGCCCAGTCCGGTGCCGCCGTACTTACGGCTGGTGGTGCCGTCGGCCTGCTTGAACGCCTCGAAGATCACCCGCATCTTGCTCGCCGCGATGCCGATACCGGTGTCGGTCACCGAGAACGCGATCATCTCGGCGTCCGCGTCGCGCAGCGCACCGTGCTCCAGCAGCTGCTCCCGGATGGCGTGCGGCACATCCGCGCCCGCCGGCCGGATGACCAGCTCCACGGCGCCGCTGTCGGTGAACTTCACCGCGTTGGACAGCAGATTGCGCAGCACCTGCAGCAGCCGCTGCTCGTCGGTGTGCAGCGTCGCCGGGAGCTCCGGCGACACCCTTACGGAGAAGTCCAGGCCCTTCTCCGCGGTCAGCGGCCGGAAGGTGGCCTCCACATAGTCGACGAGCTGGACCAGGGCGATACGGGTCGGGCTGACGTCCATCTTGCCCGCCTCGACCTTCGACAGGTCCAGGATGTCGTTGATCAGCTGCAGCAGGTCCGAGCCCGCGCCGTGGATGGTCTCGGCGAACTCCACCTGCTTCGGCGAGAGGTTGCCGTCGGCGTTGTCGGCCAGCAGCTTGGCCAGGATCAGCAGCGAGTTGAGCGGCGTGCGCAGCTCGTGCGACATGTTCGCCAGGAACTCGCTCTTGTAGCGCATCGAGACGGCGAGCTGCTCGGCGCGCTCCTCGAGCACCTGCCGGGCTTCCTCGATCTCGGTGTTCTTGACCTCGATGTCGCGGTTCTGGCGGGCCAGCCGCTCGGACTTCTCCTCCAGCTCGGCGTTGGACGCCTGGAGTGCCTTCTGCCGGTTCTCCAGCTCGGCCGACCGCTCGCGCAGCTGCTCGGTCAGCTCCTGCGACTGCTTCAGCAGCACCTCGGTCTTGGTGTTGACGCTGATGGTGTTGACGCTGGTGCCGATCATCTCGGCGATCTGGTTGAGGAAGTCCTTCTGGATCTGGGCGAACGGCTGGAACGAGGCCAGCTCGATCACGCCGAGCAGCTGCCCCTCGAAGAGCACCGGCAACACGATCACATGGGCCGGAGCCGCCTCACCCAGACCCGAGGCAATCTTGAGATAGCCCGGTGGCACGTTCTCCACCAGGATCGGGCGCTTCTCCTCGGCCACCGTGCCGATCAGCGTTTCACCGGGCTTGAAGCGCGTGGGCATCGAGCCGTAGGTGTAGCCGTAGGAGCCGACCAGCAGCAGTTCGTAGCCGTCGTCGGAGGTGCTGTCCGCGACCACCTCGGTGCCCTCGCCGGGCGGCACGGCCAGGAAGAACGCGCCGTGCTGGGCGGAGACCACCGGCGTCAGCTCGCTCATGATCAGCCGGGCGACGTCCTCCAGGTCGCGGCGGCCCTGCATCAGGCCGGAGATCCGGGCGAGGTTGCCCTTGAGCCAGTCCTGCTCCTTGTTGGCGAGCGTGGTCTCGCGCAGGTTGGCGATCATGGTGTTGATGTGGTCCTGGAGGACCTGGATCTCGCCGGAGGCGTCCACGTCGATCTTGAGGTTGAGGTCGCCGCGGGTCACCGCGGTGGCCACCTCGGCGATGGCGCGCACCTGACGGGTCAGGTTCCCGGCCATCTCGTTCACCGACTCGGTCAGGTCCTTCCAGGTGCCGGCCACGTCCCGCACCCGCGCCTGGCCGCCCAGCTGGCCCTCGGTGCCCACCTCACGGGCCACCCGGGTCACCTGGTCGGCGAACGACGAGAGCTGGTCCACCATCGTGTTGATGGTCGTCTTCAGCTCGAGGATCTCGCCGCGTGCCTCGATGTCGATCTTCTTGGTCAGATCGCCCTGGGCGATGGCCGTGGTGACCATGGCGATATTGCGGACCTGGCCGGTCAGGTTGGACGCCATCGAGTTCACGGACTCGGTGAGGTCCTTCCACGTCCCCGAGACGCCGGGCACCCGGGCCTGGCCGCCCAGGATGCCGTCCGTGCCCACCTCGCGGGCCACGCGGGTGACCTCGTCGGCGAACGAGGACAGCGTCGTCACCATCGTGTTGACGGTGTCGGCCAGCGCCGCGACCTCGCCGCGCGCCTCGACCGTCACCTTCTTCGTCAGATCGCCGTTGGCGACCGCGGCCGAGACCTGCGAGATGTTCCGCACCTGGATGGTCAGGTTATTGGCCATCAGATTGACGTTGTTGCTCAGGTCCTTCCAGATTCCGGTCACGCCCGGAACCCGCGCCTGGCCGCCCAACTGCCCCTCGGTACCCACCTCACGGGCCACCCGGGTGACCTGCTCGGCGAACGACGACAGCTGGTCCACCATCGTGTTCACCGTGGTGACCAGCTCCAGGATCTCGCCCTTGGCGTCGACGGTGATCTTCTTCGACAGATCGCCCTTGGCGACCGCCGTCGTCACCTCCGCGATCGAACGCACCTGGGACGTCAGGTTGTTGGCCATGCTGTTGACGGACTGGGTGAGGTCCTTCCACGTCCCGGAGACGCCCTGCACCTCGGCCTGGCCGCCCAGCTGGCCCTCGGTGCCCACCTCCCGGGCGACCCTGGTGACCTCCTCCGCGAAGGACGACAGCTGGTCGACCATCGTGTTCAGGGTGTTCTTCAGCTCCAGGATCTCGCCGCGCGCATCGACGTCGATCTTCTGGGAGAGGTCACCGCGCGCGACCGCCGTGGCCACCTGGGCGATATTGCGCACCTGGGCGGTCAGGTTGCCCGCCATGCCGTTCACCGAGTCGGTCAGATCGCGCCAGACGCCCGCCACACCGGGCACCTGCGCCTGACCGCCCAGCCGACCGTCCGTACCCACCTCGCGGGCGACCCGGGTCACCTGCTCGGCGAAGTCGGAGAGCTGGTCGACCATCGTGTTGATGGTGTTCTTCAGCTCCAGGATCTCGCCGCGCGCGTCCACCTCGATCTTCTGCGACAGATCGCCGCGCGCGACCGCCGTCGTCACCTGAGCGATACCGCGCACCTGCGCCGTCAGGTTCCCGGCCATGGAGTTCACGGAGTCGGTCAGGTCCGCCCAGACGCCGCTGACCCCGTCCACCCGGGCCTGACCGCCCAGCCGGCCCTCGGTGCCCACGTCCCGCGCCATCCTGGTGACCTGGTCGGCGAACGAGGACAGCTGGTCCACCATGGTGTTCACGGTGTTCTTCAGCTTGAGCATCTCGCCGGAGACGTCGACGGTGACCTTCTGCGACAGGTCGCCGTTCGCCACCGCCGTCGTCACCTGGGCGATGTTGCGCACCTGTCCGGTGAGGTTCCGGAACGCGGTGTTCACCGAATCGGTGAGATCCTTCCACGTCCCCGCCGCACCCGGCACCTGCGCCTGACCGCCCAGCTCGCCCTCGACGCCGATCTCCCGGGCGACCCGCGTCACCTCGGCGCCGAACGACTGCAGCTGGTCCACCATCGTGTTGACGGTGTTCTTCAGCTCCAGCATCTCTCCGGCCACATCGACCGTGACCTTCTGCGACAGATCGCCGTTCGCCACCGCCGTCGTCACCTGGGCGATGTCCCGCACCTGCGCGGTGAGGTTCCGGAACGCGGTGTTCACCGAATCGGTGAGATCCTTCCACGTCCCCGCCGCACCCGGCACCTGCGCCTGACCGCCCAGCAGCCCCTCGGCGCCGACCTCGCTGGCCACCCGCGTGACCTCGTCCGCGAAGGTGCGCAGCGTCTCGGTCATGGTGTTGATCGTGTCGGCGAGCTGCGCGACCTCGCCGCGTGCGCTCACCGTCACCTTCTGCGACAGATCACCGTTGGCGACCGCCGTGGTGACCTGGGCGATCCCGCGCACCTGCGCGGTCAGGTTCCCGGCCATGAGGTTGACGGAGTCGGTGAGGTCCTTCCAGACGCCCGCGACGCCCGGCACCTTCGCCTGGCCGCCGAGCTCGCCCTCGGTGCCCACCTCACGGGCGACCCTGGTCACCTCGGAGGCGAAGGAGGAGAGCTGGTCCACCATCGTGTTGACGGTTTCCTTCAGCTCGAGCATCTCCCCGGACACATGAACCGTGACCTTCCGGGACAGGTCACCCTTGGCCACCGCCGTGGTCACGAGAGCAATGTCACGCACCTGGGCGGTGAGCCGGGACGCCATCGTGTTGACGGACTCCGTGAGGTCCTTCCACGAACCCGACATTCCGCGCACCCGGGCCTGACCGCCCAGCTTGCCCTCGGTGCCGACCTCACTCGCGACCCGCGTCACCTCGTCGGTGAACGCCGAGAGCTGATCCACCAGGCCGTTGACCGTGCGGCCCACCTTGAGGAACTCGCCCCGCAGCGGATGCGCCGACCCGTCGGCGCCCTGCGCCCGCAGGTCCATGCGCTGCTCCAGGTCGCCCTCGGCGACCGCCGACAGCACCCGGCCCACCTCGGACACCGGCCGTACGAGATCGTCCACCAGGGCGTTGGACGCGTCAATGGCCGCGGCCCACTGCCCCTCACAGGCGCCGGTCTCCAGCCGCTCGGTGAGCTTGCCCTCGCGGCCGACCACCCGCCGCACCCGGGTCAGCTCGCCCGTGAGCTGCAGATTGCGGTCCGCGACCTCGTTGAAGACCGCGGCGATCTCGGACATCACGCCCTCGCCCGAGACCGTGAGCCGCTTGCGGAAGTTCCCGTCCCGCATGGCCGTCATCGCGGTCAGCAGCCGGTTCAGGGCCGCCGTCTCCACTTCAGTCGTCCCATTGCTCCGGGACCGTCCGCCTTTCGCGCGCGTATTCGTGCCCCGCGCCGCTGCGCCAGACTCCACCGTGTCCCTCCCGCAGGGTTGACCGTCCTCGTCGGGTTCTTCTTCCAGCTTCCCCAGTGTTTCACCATGCCCCAACCAGGCCATAACAGTTCGGCAGCATCCCACACCGCCGAGGGCACCTCTGGGTGGAATCGAAGCCGACCGGCATTCGCGACGGCATCGGTGGTAAGTAACCTGGCAACCGGCCAGGGCATCGGAGGGGCGCTGCGACATGGGTGAGCAGATCGCCGAGACACTTATGAGGAGACCTGTGATCACCGCGCGGGCAGCCGCCACCTTCGAGCCGGTGGGACGCTCGGTCGCCGCCGCCCGCACCTTTGTCCGGGACACCCTCCAGGGGTGGGGCCTCACCGACATCGTGGACGACGCCGTCGTCCTGACCAGCGAACTCGTCACCAACGCGGTGGTGCACGCCGGTACCACCGCCGACGTTGTGTGCATCCGCGCCGACACCGGCGTACGCGTCGAGGTCGCCGACCGCTACCCCGAGCGCGAGGTCCCGCTGCAGAGCAACGGCGGCCACCACTTCGGCCACCCCGACCGCGAGGGCGGCCGCGGTCTGCTGCTGTGCGCCGCGCTCGCCGCCCGCTGGGGCGTCGAGTACACCGCGACCCACAAGCAGGTCTGGTTCCAGCTCGACTTCCCCGACCGCCCGGCCGGCACCCGGGCCGCCGGACCCGCCCTGCCCTCCAGCGCCCTGCCCATCGCCGACTCCCGGGTACGGGTCGGCGTCGTCCAGGTCGACAGCGGCGGACTGATCAGCGCCTGGAACGAGGACGCTCAGGAACTGTTCGGTTACCAGCCGGAACAGATCATCGGCAAGCCGCTGACCGACCTCGCGGCCTGGCCGCACACCCCCGGCACCAGCACCGGTGTCGCCGAGGCACTCCTGCTCTCCCGCTGGGAGGGCTCCTACGGCATCCGCGGCGCCGACGGCCGGGTCTCCCCCGTCTACGCCTCCCATCTGCGCATCCGCGACGCCGAGGGCGAGCCGTCCACCGTCTGTCTGCTGGTGCGCGACCGCGAGCGCGCGGTGCTCCAGAGCCCGATGCGCGGTGCGAACGTGGACACCGCCGAATCCGCCGAGCGGGGCCCGGCCACCGACGCCTTCGAGGTCTTCATCGGCTCCCCGGCCCCCGACGACCTCGACGGACTGCTCCAGCGCACCGTCGAGCGGGCCCGCGACATGCTCGACGGCGACGCCGCCTATCTGCTGCTCGCGACCGACGACGAGACCGAGCTGGAGGTCCGCGCCTCCACCGGGCTGCCCTCCGCCCGCCAGCGCTTCGCCCGCGTCCCCGTCGAAGCGGGCACCGGGCGCTATGGCTCGGCCCGGATGCCCGCCGTGCACGAGGACCTGTCCGCGGTGCCCGGCGCCGTTCCCCTGCTGGTGAACACCGGGATGCGCTCCGTGGTCACCGTCCCGCTGAAGGTCGAGGGTCGGCTCACCGGCTCGCTCGGCGTCGCCGCCGAGTCCCCCGCCCGCTACAGCAACGAAGAGGCCCTGCGGCTGCAGTTCGCCGCCGACCGCATCGCCCTCGCCGTCGAGCGCGCCCGCCTCACCGAGCTGGAGCGGCTGCGCCGCGGCTCCCTGTCCTTCCTCGTCGAGGCGTCCGACCTCCTGGCGGGCACCCTGGACCGCGATCAGACGCTGGCGCTCATGGCCCAGATGACGGTGCCCACGCTGGCCAGTTGGTGCGCCGTCTATACGGTCGCCGACCAGGCGTCCGAGCCCGAGCTGTCGTATGTTCTGCATGAGGACGAGGACCGCATCGACGGGCTCAAGGCCCTGCTGATGAAGATCGATCCACCGGAGCAGGTCCCCACCGGCGGCGCCCGCAGCTGGTCCGGCCCCTATGACGCGGCCCATGCCGCCGCTCTGCGCACCTCGCTGCGCAGCCTCAGCCTCGGCGACTCCGCCCGCCCCTCCTCCGGCCCCGGAGCCTCGCTCGCGACCGCCTCCGCGGTCGGCGGGGAGACGGTCGTGCTGCCGCTGGTGGCCCGCAACCGCGTCATCGGCATGCTCATCCTCGGCAAGCCCACCGACGAGCACTTCCGCCAGGAGAACCTGGAGCTGGCCGAGGACCTCTCCCGCCGGGCCGCGCTCGCCCTGGACAACGCACGGCTCTACTCGGAGCGCACCGCCATCAGCCAGTCCCTGCAGCGCAGTCTGCTGCCGCCCGAGCAGCCCGAGGTCCCCGGAGTCGAGGTCGAGGTCATCTACCGCGCGGCGGGCGAGGGCAACGAGGTCGGCGGCGACTTCTACGACCTCTTCCCGATCCGCGACGGGGCGTACGGCTTCGCCATCGGCGACGTCTGCGGCACCGGACCGGAGGCCGCCGCGGTCACCGGACTCGCCCGGCACGCCCTGCGGCTGCTCGCCCGCGAGGGCTTCGGCGGCCCGGCGGTCCTGGAGCGGCTCAACGCGGCGATCCTCGACGAGGGCGCCCGCAGCCGCTTCCTGACCCTCCTCTACGGGGAGTTGTGGCCGCAGCACGACGGCAGCGCGGTGCTCAAGGTCGTCTGCGCCGGACATCCGCTCCCGCTCCGGCTGCGCCAGGACGGCAGCGTGGAGGCGGCGGCCGAGCCCCAGCCGCTGCTCGGCGTCATGGAGGACCTCGAGCTGTACGAGCAGACGGTGACGCTCGACCCGGGCGATGTGCTGCTGTGCGTCACCGACGGGGTGACGGAGCGGCGCGAGGGCACCAGGATGCTCGGCGATGACGGCCTTATCGACGTCCTCACGACCTGCACCGGCCTTACGGCGGGCGCGGTGGCCGCCCGGGTGCTGCGGGCGGTCGAGCGCTTCGCGGCGGAGCCGCCGTCCGACGACATGGCGATCCTGGCGATGCGCGTCCCGGAGCCCGAGCCCGCCGACGCCTGAGGCGGCCGGGCGGGCCGGGGCGCCCCGGACGCCTGCCCGAACATGACGAAGGCCCCCGCCATATGGCGGGGGCCTTCGCAGGAGAGCCCCAATACGGAATCGAACCGTAGACCTTCTCCTTACCATGGAGACGCTCTGCCGACTGAGCTATTGGGGCGCGTCGACGAGATCGATCATACCCGAACTCGGGTGCGCTCCCGACCACCCGCCCCGTGACTCAGGCGGCTGACTGCAGCAGCCCACCCAGCGCGTTGCAGGCCGAGACCACGCGCTGCAACTCCCGCCGCGACATGGTCGGATCGACGGGCAGCGCCAGGCACTCATCGGCCGCGCGCTCGGTCTCCGCGAGCCACAGATCGCGCCGGAAGCGCGCGGTGCGGTGCGCGGGCGTCTGTACGGGAACATGGCATACGACGCCGCGAGAACGCAGCGTACGGGCGAAGGCGTCCCGGTCCGGCCGGCCGTTGCCGGGGACCCGGACGACGTATTGCTGGTAGGTGTGTTCCACGCCGGGCGCGACCGACGGCGTGAGGACGCCACGCAGCTTTCCGTCCAGATAGGCCGCGTTGGCCTGCCGCCGCAGTATCTCCCCGGCGGGCTCAGCGGCAGCCCCGTATCCGATCACCAGCACGCCGTGCCGCCGGCCGAGCTCGGTGAGGGCCGCCATGTCGGCGGGATGTCCGAAGGTGTGAATGGCCACGATGGCCGCGGTCCTGGGCGTCAGCGCCTCGGCCACCGCGGCCGGGTCTATGCAGTAGGTATGGGCGTCGATGTCCACGAACACCGGCCTGGCGCCGGCCAGCAGCACCGCTTCCGCGGCTTCGGGAGTGCCGTAGGACGGCACGATGACCTCGTCGCCCGGCCGCACACGCGCCCGGGTCAACTCATGCAGCAGCTCATCCGTAGGAGTCCCCATGAGCGGCATCGTGCCCAGACAACATGAACACCGAGTGGCCCGCAACACAACAAGAGAAGAGCCCTGCCGGTGACCGAAGTCCCGACAGGGCTCTCTGCAAAATTTGTTCGGCGGCGTCCTACTCTCCCACAGGGTCCCCCCTGCAGTACCATCGGCGCTGAAAGGCTTAGCTTCCGGGTTCGGAATGTAACCGGGCGTTTCCCTAACGC
>NZ_JACVYG010000159.1:0-4223 GCF_014712245.1 Streptomyces sp. 5-10 | reverse complement strand
GTGACCGCCGGGCCCTCCAGACCGAAGGTGTACGACACCCGGCCGGAGGCGATGGAGCCGGAGCTGCCGGTGCCGAGGAAGCCCTCGACGCCCTCGGGCACGGAGTCCAGCCGCGAGGTGTAGTCGTGGTACATCACGCCCGCGAACACGCCGGTCCGGCTGCCACGCAGCCCGGTCGGGTCGATCCCGGCCCGCTCGAACGCCTCCCACGAGCTCTCCAGCAGCAGCCGCTGCTGCGGGTCCATCGCCAGGGCCTCGCGCGGCGAGATCCCGAAGACCGCGGGGTCGAAGCCGCCCGCGTCGTAGAGGAACCCGCCCTCGTTGACATAGCTGGCGCCCGCCTGGTCGGGGTCGGCGTCATAAAGCGACTCGACGTCCCAGCCACGATCGGTGGGGAAGCCGGAGATCGCGTCCTCGCCGTTCAGGACGAGCCGCCACAGCTCCTCGGGGGTGCGCACACCGCCCGGGTAGCGGCAGCTCATCGCGACGATCGCGATGGGCTCCTGGTGCCGCTCCTCGACCTCGCGGAGCTGCCGACGGGCCTGACGCAGGTCAGCGGTGGCCCGCTTGAGGTAGTCGCGGAGCTTGTCCTCGTTATTCACCATTGCGTCGGCTCCTTGCGAAGAGGGAGGTGGTGCTCATGGGTTCCATGGGTTCAGAACGCTCCCGTTCAGGAGGAGCCGAGTTCGTCATCGAGCAGGTCGAAGAGCTCATCGTCGGTCGCGGATTCGAGGTCGTGGTCGTCGGTGTCGCCGTCTCCGGCCGCGTCCTGGGCGTCGTTCCACTTCGCCAGGAGCGCCTGGAGGCGCATGGTGATCCTGGAGCGGGTGACGCTGTCGTCCGCGGCCACCGCCAGGGCGGCTTCCAGCCGGTCGAGTTCGCCGAACACCGACGGACCGCCGCCGTCCCCGTGCGGGAGTTCCGCGCGCAGATGGTCGGCCAGGGCGTNCCCGTGCGGGAGTTCCGCGCGCAGATGGTCGGCCAGGGCGTCGGGGGTCGGGTAGTCGAAGATCAGCGTGGCGGGCAGCCGGAGGCCGGTGGCCGCGCCGAGCCGGTTGCGGAGTTCGACGGCGGTGAGCGAGTCGAAGCCCAGCTCCTTGAAGGCCGCGCCGGGTTCGATCGCCGCCGCGCTGCCGTAGCCGAGCACGGTGGCCACCTGGCCGCAGACCAGGTTGAGCAGGAAGCGGTCCCGTTCGGCCGCGGACATGCCCGCGAGCCGCTGGGCGAGGCTCGCCGCCTCGTCCGCCCCGCCGCCACCGGCCGCGGCCCGCCGTACGGGGGTACGGATCAGCCCGCGCAGCAGCGGGGCGACCCCGGCCGCGGACTGGGCGCGCAGGGCGGCGATGTCCAGGGCGGCGGGGATCAGCACCGCGTGTCCGGCCAGGCCCGACACGTCGAACAGGGCCAGGCCCTCGGCGTTGTTCAGCGCGCCCATGCTGCCGCGGCTCATCCGCTGCCGGTCGGCGGTCGCGAGGGTCGCGGCCATGCCGCCCTCGTCCTCCCACAGGCCCCAGGCCAGGGAGACGGCGGGCAGTCCCTGGGCGCGGCGGTGCTGGGCGAGGGCGTCCAGGAAGGTGTTGGCCGCCGCGTAGTTGCCCTGCCCCGGGTTGCCGAAGACACCGGCGGCGGAGGAGAACAGCACGAACGCCGACAGGTCGAGGTCCCGGGTCAGCTCGTGCAGGTTCCACGCCGCGTCCACCTTCGGGCGCAGGACGTGGGCGACGCGCTCGGGGGTCAGGGACTCGATGGTCCCGTCGTCGAGCACGCCCGCCGCGTGGATCACGGCGGTGAGCGGGTGGTCGGCGGGGACGGACGCGATGACCTCGGCCAGGGCGGTGCGGTCGGCCGCGTCGCACGCCGCCCAGTGGATTTCGGCGCCCAGCTCGGTGAGTTCGGCGGCGAGTTCGGCGGCGCCCGCCGCCTCCGCGCCCCGGCGGCTGGTCAACAGCAGCCTACGGGCGCCGCGCTCGGTCACCAGGTGACGGGCCAGCACCCCGCCCAGGGTGCCGGACGCGCCGGTGACCAGCACGGTCCCCGCCGGGTCCAGCCCGGGCACGGCCGCCCCGTCCAGGGCCGCCACCCGCGCGAGCCGCGGCGCGTGCACGACCCCGGCGCGCACAGCGAGCTGCGGCTCGTCGGTCCGCAGCGCCGCCACGAGGGCGGGGAGCCAGCCGTGGGGGGTGGTGGGGGTGGCGACACCGGTGGCCGGGGTGGCGTGGGTCGGGTTGCCGTGGGTGGGGACGCCGGTGGCCGGACCGCTGTGGGCCGGACCGCCGGTGGCGGGGGTGCCGTGGACCGGGCTGCCGGTGGCCGGACCGCCCGTGGCCGGGTCGCCGTGGGCCGGGGTGCCATGGGGCGAGTCGCCGTGGGCGGGGACGCCGCGGGCCAGGGCGCCGTGGAAGTCGATGTCTCCCTGGACGTCGACCAGGACGAACCGGCCCGGGTGCTCGGCCTGCGCCGAGCGCACCAGGCCCCAGGCGGCGGCGTGCGTCAGGTCGTCCACGCCCTCGGCCCCTTCGACACCCTCGACACCCTCGGCCGCTTCGGCCCCCGCGTCGTCGCCCGTGGTCACGGCCACGGCGCCACGGGTGAGCAGGACCAGCCGGGAGTCGGCGAACCGCTCGTCCGCGAGCCACTCCTGGACCAGCGCCAGCGTCCGCCGGACGACGGTGTGCGCGGCACCCGCCGTGTCCCCGGGCGTGCCCAGGTCGGGCAGGCACGGCACCAGGACCACATCGGGCGCGATTCCCTCGGCCTCCACCGCCTCGGCGAGCGCCGGGAGCCCCGCGTACGTCTCGGCCTCGATACCGGTGTCCGCCTCCGTCAGCGCGGCCGTGAGCTTCAGATCGTCACCGCCGAAGCCGTCCAGGACGGCCCACAGGGCGGTGTCCTCCGGCCGCTGCGGCGCCGCGGGCGTGGGCAGCGCGGCCCAGTCGACGCGGAACAGCGCCTCGTGGTGTGCGGTACGGGCGCCCGCGAACTGCTCGGCGTCCAGCGGCCGCAGCGCCAGCGAGCCGACCGACACCACCGGGGCGCCGGCCTCGTCGCTGATCTCCAGCGCCACCCCGCCGTGCCCGGCCGGGGAGACCCGCACCCGCAGCGCGGTCGCGCCGACCGCGTGCAGCCGTACGGCGTCCCACGAGAACGGCAGCCGGGCCTGGCCCGCCTCCTCGGCCGGGAAGAACCCGCCGAGCGCCACCGTGTGCAGCGCGGCGTCCAGCAGCGCCGGGTGCAGCCCGTACGCACGGGCCTCGCCCTGCCGGTCCTCGTCGAGCGCCACCTCGGCGAACACCTCGTCCCCGCGTCGCCACGCCTTGCGTAGCCCCTGGAACACCGGGCCGTAGGCGAGGCCGAGCGCGGCGAAGCCGTCGTACAGCCCGTCCACGTCGAGCGGTTCGAGGTCGGCGGTCGCGGCGGAAGCCGTGCCAGCGGCCGGGGGCCACTCCGCCGGACCGGTCGGGACCCCGGAGGAGCCGGAGGAGCCGGAGGAGCCGGAGACCGTGAGCACACCGGAGGCGTGCCGGACCCACGGCTCGTCGGTGGCGTCCTCCAGCCGCGAGTAGACGGTCAGCGCACGCCGCCCGTCGGGGCCGTCGGGCTCGTCCACGGCGACCCGCAGCTGCACCCCGCCACGCTCCGGCAGGATCAGCGGCGCTTCGAGGGTCAGCTCCTCCAGCAGATCGCAGCCGACCTGGTCACCGGCCCGAACCGCCAGCTCCACCAGGGCCGTACCGGGCAGCAGCACGGTGTCCATGACGGCGTGGTCGGCCAGCCAGGGGTGGGTACGGAGCGAGAGCCGGCCCGTGAAGAGGACGCCCTCGGAGTCGGGCAGATCCACCGCCGCGCCCAGCAACGGGTGATCGGCCGAGCCGAGACCGGCCGAGGCCACGTCGCCGATGGCCCCGGCGGGAGCCTCCAGCCAGTAGCGCTCGCGCTGGAAGGGGTACGTCGGCAGCTCGGTGCGCTGGGCACCGGTTCCCGCGAAGAACGCCCTCCAGTCCACCGCCACACCACGAACGTGGGCCCGCGCGACGGCGGCCGTCAGCGCCTCGGCCTCGGGGCGGTCCTTGCGCAGCGCGGCGGCGAAACCGGCCGCGTCGGCGTCGGTGACGCACTCCTGGGCCATGGCGGTGAGGACACCGTCGGGGCCCAGCTCGATGTAGGTGGTGACGCCCTGCGCTTCCATCGTCCGGACACCGTCGAGGAAGCGGACGGCCTCGCGG
>NZ_JACVYG010000158.1:0-4229 GCF_014712245.1 Streptomyces sp. 5-10 | reverse complement strand
GACCGCTTCTACATCTCGCTGGGCGAGGCGTGGACGCGGGGCGTGGCCGTGGACTGGGCCGGGGTGTTCGACGGTACGGGCGCGGTCCGCGTCGAGCTGCCCACGTACGCCTTCCAGCACCAGCACTACTGGCTCGAGGCGGGCAGCCCCGCCGCTGCCGCCGCCACCGCCGCCGACCCCGTCGAGGCCCGCTTCTGGGAGGCCGTCGAGCGCGAGGACTGGCAGGCGCTCGCCGCCGAGCTGGACGTCGACGACGACGAGCGGGTCAGCGCGCTGCTGCCCGCCCTGGCGTCGTGGCGCAAGCAGGCCCGTGAGCAGTCCACGGTGGACGGCTGGCGCTACCGCGTCACCTGGAAGCCGCTCGCCGACAGTCAGTCCGCGCGGCTGACCGGCGCGTGGCTCGTCGTGGCCCCGGCCACAGAGGCCACCGGGACCACCGAGGACACCGAGACCACCGGGACCAGCTGGACCACCTGGACCGACGCCGTGGCCGGTGTGCTCGCCGAACGCGGCGCTGACGTACGGCGGATCGCCGTAGACACCGACACCGACGGCCGCGACGAGCTGGCCGGGCGGCTGCGCGCCGCGCTCGCGGAGACCGACGGCATCCCGTTCACCGGAGTGCTGTCGCTGCTGGCCCTCGACGGCCGTCCGCACCCCCGCCACGCCTCCGTCCCGGCCGGAGTGGCGGCGCAGCTGGCGCTGGTGCAGGCCCTCGGCGACGCGGGGATCGGCGCGCCGCTGTGGTCCGCCACCCGTGGCGCGGTCTCCGTGGGCCGCGCGGACCCGCTGGAATCCCCCGAGCAGGCGCTGGTCTGGGGTCTGGGCCGGGTGGCCGCGCTGGAGCACGGCGAGCGCTGGGGCGGTCTGGTCGACCTGCCCGGCGCGCCCGACGAGCGGGCGCTGGCCCGGCTGGTGACCGTGCTCGCCGGGGCCGAGGAGGAGGACCAGGTCGCGATCCGCGCCACCGGGCTGCTCGTCCGCCGTCTGGTGCGCGCCCCGCTGGCCGCCACGCCCGCCGTACGGGCCTGGAAGCCCACCGGCACCACCCTGGTCACCGGCGGTACTGGCGCGCTGGGCGCCCATGTGGCGCGCTGGCTGGCCGCAGGCGGCGCCGAGCACCTGGTGCTCACCAGCCGCCGTGGCCTGGACGCCCCGGGCGCGGCGGATCTGCGGTCCGAACTGACCGAGCTCGGCGCCAAGGTCACCATCGCCGCGTGCGATGTGGCCGACCGCGCCCAGGTCGAGGCGCTGCTCGCGGACATCCCCGCCGAGCACCCGCTGACCGCCGTCGTCCACACCGCCGCCGTGCTGGACGACGGGGTGATCGAGGGCCTGACCCCGGACCAGGTGGACCGGGTGCTGAAGGTCAAGGTGGACGCCACGCGCCATCTGCACGAGCTCACCCGCGATCTGGACCTGAGCGCGTTCGTGCTGTTCTCCTCCTTCGCGGCCACCTTCGGCGCGCCCGGCCAGGGCAACTACGCGCCGGGCAACGCCTTCCTCGACGCCTTCGCCGAGCACCGGCGCGCCCAGGGCCTGCCCGCCACCTCGCTGGCCTGGGGCCCGTGGGGCGAGGGCGGGATGGCCGAGGGCGGCGTCGGTGACCGGATGCGCCGCCACGGCGTCATCGAGATGGCGCCGCGGTCGGCCGTCACCGCGCTCCAGCACGCGCTGGACCGCGACGAGTCGGTGCTCACCGTCGTCGACATGGAGTGGAAGCGCTTCGTCCTCGCCTTCACCTCCGGCCGCTCCCGTCCGCTGCTGCACGACCTGCCCGAGGCGCGGGACGTCATCCAGGACATGGCCGGGGACGCCGAGGCGGACGGCGCGGGCGCGGTCGCTCTCGCCCAGCAGCTCGCCGGGGCGCCGGAGGCCGAGCGGGAGCGGCTGGTGCTGGACCTGGTGCGCACCGCCGTCGCGGCCGTCCTGGGCTACGCGGGCGCCGACGACGTCGAGGCGGGCCGGGCGTTCAAGGAGCTTGGCTTCGACTCGCTGACAGCTGTGGAACTCCGCAACCGGCTCAGCGCCGCCAGCGGGCTGAAGCTGCCGCCGACCCTGATCTTCGACTACCCCACGCCCACCGTGCTCGCGCGCCATCTGCGCACCGAGCTCGCGGGCGGGCAGCGGGCCGCCGTGGCCGCGCTGCCGACCGCGGCGGCGCTCGCCGACGACGAGCCCATCGCCATCGTCTCCATGAGCTGCCGCTTCCCCGGCGGTGTGCGTACCCCCGAGGAGCTGTGGCAGCTGCTCGCCTCCGGTGGCGACGCGCTGTCGGAGTTCCCGGGCGACCGCGGCTGGGACGTCGAGTCGCTGTACAACCCGGACCCGGACGCGCAGGGCACCAGCTACACCCGCGAGGGCGGATTCCTCACCGGGGCCGCCGACTTCGACCCCACCTTCTTCGGGATCTCGCCGCGCGAGGCCATGGCGATGGACCCGCAGCAGCGGCTGCTGCTGGAGACCTCGTGGGAGGCGTTCGAGCGGGCGGGCATCGACCCGGCCACGCTGCACGGCAGCCCGGCCGGTGTCTTCGTCGGCACCAACGGCTCCGACTACTCCATCCTCATGCGCAGCAACACCGAGGGCTATGAGGGCCACCTCGCCACCGGCAGCGCCGCGAGCGTCGTCTCCGGCCGCCTCTCGTACACCTTCGGCCTGGAGGGCCCGGCGGTCACCGTGGACACCGCGTGCTCGGCGTCGCTGGTGGCGCTGCACCTGGCCGTCCAGTCGCTGCGCCAGGGCGAGTGCTCGATCGCGCTCGCGGGCGGCGTGACCGTGATGGCCACCCCGGGCACCTTCATCGAGTTCAGCCGCCAGCGCGGACTGTCCTCCGACGGCCGCAGTAAGGCGTTCTCCTCGGACGCGGACGGCTTCAGCCCGGCCGAGGGCGTAGGGCTCCTGCTGGTCGAGCGGCTGTCGGACGCGCGGAAGAACGGCCACCCGGTCCTTGCCATCGTGCGGGGCTCGGCGATCAACCAGGACGGCGCGTCCAACGGTCTGACGGCGCCCAACGGCCCGTCCCAGCAGCGCGTCATCCGGCAGGCCCTCGCCAACGCCCGGCTGTCCGCCTCGGAGGTGGACGTCGTGGAAGCCCACGGCACCGGTACGACGCTGGGCGACCCGATCGAAGCGCAGGCGCTGCTCGCCACCTACGGCCAGGACCGGCCCGACGGACAGCCGCTGCTGCTCGGCTCCATCAAGTCCAACATCGGCCACGCCCAGGCGGCCGCCGGTGTCGCGGGTGTGATGAAGCTCGTGCTCGCGCTGCGCCACGGCGTGCTGCCGGAGTCGCTGCACATCGTCGAGCCCACCCCCCATGTGGACTGGTCGACGGGCGACATCGAGCTGCTGACCGAGGCGCGGGAGTGGCCCGAGACCGGCCGCCCGCGCCGGGCCGCCGTATCCTCGTTCGGGTTCAGCGGCACCAACGCACACGCCATCATCGAGCAGGCACCCACGGAGGAGCCGGGCGAGGCCGAGCCGGTGACCCGGCCGCTCGGCGCGGTGCCGTGGACGGTGTCCGGCAAGAGCGAGGCGGCGCTGCGCGCCCAGGCCGCCAAGCTGCTGGCCCACCTCGACGCCGACCCGGCCCCGCGCCCGCTGGACATCGGCCACTCGCTGGCCACCACCCGCGCCGCCTTCGAGCGGCGGGCGGTGCTGGTGGGCACGGACCGGGACGATTTCGTCCGGGGTCTGGACGCCCTGGCTAGGGGGCAGGTCCTGCCGAACCTGGTGCAGGGGGCCTCAATCGGGGGCAAGGCCGCATTCGTGTTCCCAGGACAGGGGTCACAATGGGTAGGCATGGCCGTGGAGCTGTTGGATGCTTCACCGGTGTTCGCTGCCCGTATTGATGAGTGTGCCGTCGCGCTCGCGGAGTTCACCGACTGGTCGTTGGTGGATGTGCTGCGCGAGGCGGAGGGCGCACCGTCACTGGAGCGGGTGGACGTCGTTCAGCCGGTGCTGTTCTCCGTGATGGTGTCGCTCGCGGAGCTGTGGCGTTCGGTGGGCGTGCGCCCGGCGGCCGTGGTCGGCCACTCCCAGGGTGAGATCGCCGCCGCGTGCGTGGCGGGGATCCTGTCGCTGAAGGATGCGGCCCGTGTGGTGGCGTTGCGCAGCCAGGCGATCGGCCGGGTGCTGGCGGGCAAGGGTGGCATGGTGTCGGTGGCGCTTCCGGTGGCGGAGGTACGGGAGCGGATCGCGCCGTGGGGCGAGGAGCGGATCTCGGT
>NZ_JACVYG010000157.1:0-4278 GCF_014712245.1 Streptomyces sp. 5-10 | reverse complement strand
CCGAATCAGAAACAACCGACCCCGTGACGACACCGGGGTGCTGGTCACCGACGGCCAGCGCGTCCAGGCCGGAATGGAGGGTGTCCCGGGTTCCGCCGAGGACGACGGCGCGGTGGGTGAACGCGGTGCGTCCTGTGTGGAGGGCGTGGCCGATATCGCGCGGGTCACGGGCGCGCCCGTCCCGGAGGAAGGAGGCGAGCCGTCCCGCCTGCTCCTGGAGGGCCGCGGCGGTCGTGCCCGAGACCGGCAGCGGGATGATCCCTGAGGGGTCCGCCAGGAGCGCGGGCTGGCTCGCGTCCGCAGTGGGCTCCTCCGCCGCGGGCTCCTCCTCCGGGGGCTGCTCCGCCGGGGCGGCTTCGAGGATGACATGGGCATTGGTGCCGCTGATGCCGAACGAGGACACCCCGGCCCGGCGCGGATGGTCGTTCTCCGGCCAGTCGATGCGCTCGGTCAGCAGCCTGACGTTCCCCGCCGTCCAGTCGACGTGCGTGCTGGGCCGCGTGACGTGCAGGGTCTCGGGGAGGACGCCCTCCCGGATGGCCATGACCATCTTGATGACGCCACCGACACCGGCCGCCGCCTGCGCGTGCCCGATGTTGGACTTCAGCGACCCCAGCCACAGCGGGCGGTCCTCCGGCCGCNGCGACCCCAGCCACAGCGGGCGGTCCTCCGGCCGCTCCCGCCCATAGGTCGCCAAAAGCGCCTGCGCCTCGATCGGATCGCCCAGCGTCGTCCCCGTCCCGTGCGCCTCGACCGCGTCCACCTCGGACGCGGGCACGCCCGCCGCCGCCAGCGCCTGCCGGATCACCCGCTGCTGCGACGGCCCGTTCGGCGCGGTCAGCCCGTTGGACGCGCCGTCCTGGTTGATCGCCGAGCCGCGCACGACCGCGAGCACCTCGTGACCGTTGCGCCGAGCGTCGGACAGCCGCTCCATGAGCACGACCGCGACGCCCTCGGACCAGGACGTCCCATCCGCCGAGTCGGAGAACGCCTTGCAGCGGCCGTCCGGCGCGAGGCCGCGCTGGCGGCTGAACGCGACGAACGGCGCGAGCGTGGACGTCACCATCACGCCGCCCGCCAGCGCGAGGCCGCACTCGCGGCGGCGCAGCGCCTCGGCGGCCAGGTGGATCGCGACGAGGGAGGACGAGCACGCCGTATCGAGAGTGATGGCGGGGCCCTCGAAACCGAATGTGTAGGCGACCCGGCCGGAGATCACCGACGCGGCGCCGGAGGTGGCCATGTAGGTCTCGGTGACCTCGGGGTCGCCCTCGATGTCGCGGTAGAGCTGCATGCCGGACCCGACGAACACGCCGACGTCACGGCCCCGCTGGGAGCGGGGGTCGATCCCGGCGCGTTCGAACGCCTCCCAGGAGACCTCCAGCAGGAGCCGCTGTTGCGGGTCGGTCGCAAGCGCCTCGGCGGGGCTCATCCCGAAGAAGCCGGGGTCGAAGTCGCCCGCGTTCTCGATGAAGCCGCCCTCCAGCACGGCGGTGGCGCCCGCGGCGTCCGGCTCCGAGCCGGCGCCGACCGCCACCTCGGCGGCGTACCGGTCGAGGTCCCAGTTCCGGTCGGACGGAAACGCGCTGATCGCGTCCCCGCCCGTGGACACGAGCCGCCACAGGTCCTCCGGCGAGCCCACCCCACCCGGGTACCGGCAGCTCATCGCGATGAGCGCGATGGGTTCGCGGTCTCGGCGCTCGACCTCCTGGAGGCGGCGGCGGGTCTGGTGCAGGTCGGCGGTGACCCGCTTCAGGTAGTCGAGAAGCCTCTCGTCGTTCGCCATCGGTTCCTCACGCGTCCTTCTGGATGGTCCGGGGAACGGCCTGCCGCCGCCGGCTCAGGAGATTCCGAGCTCGTTGTCGATAAAGTCGAAGACGTCCTGCGCGGAGGCCGTCTCCAGGCGGTCGCCGACCGGCGCTTCGGCGGTGCGACCGAGGATCTCGGTGACCTTGGCGGCGAGGCCGTTCAGCCGCGCCCCGACCCCCGCGTCCTCGATCTCGCCGGGCGCGAGCCCGGTCAGGGCCCCCTCGATCCGGTCGAGCGCCGCGAGGACCCCGGCCGTGCCGGTGGCGTCGCGGCCGTCCCCGCGCAGCTCCGCACGCAGGAACTCCGCGAGCGCGGCGGGCGTGGCGTAGTCGAACACCATCGTGCTCGGTAGGCGGCGGCCGGTCGCGGCGCCGAGCCTCGTCCGCAGGTCGACCGCGGCGACCGAGTCGAAGCCGAGGTCATCGAACGGGCGGGAGGCGTCAAGCGTCCGCGGGTCGTCGTATCCGAGCAGCGCCGCCACGTGAGTCCGGACGAGGTCCAGCAGGACCCGGCCCTGCTCGGCGGACGGGCGGCCGTCGAGCCGCGCCGCCAGCTCCGCCGCGGCCGCCGCCCCGGCCCCGCCCTCCTCCGCTCCGGTTCCGCCGGACGCCGCGTCCAGCGCCTCCCGCGCGTCGGGCAGCGCGTCCAGCAGCGGCCTCGGCCGGGCGAGCGTGTAGGTCGGCGCGAACCGCGGCCAGTCGAAGTCCGCCACCACCAGTTCACCGGCGCCGTCCGCGAGCGCCTGCCGGAACGCCTCGGCGGCGCGTTCCGGCGCCATCGGCGGCGTGCCGACGCGCCGCAGGATCGCCGCGAGCTCCGCGTCCACCAGCCCGCCGTCCCAGGGTCCCCAGGCGAGGGCCGTCGCGGGGCGTCCGAGGGCGCGGCGCCGCTGGGCGACCGCGTCCAGGACGGCGTTCGCGCTCCCGTACGCGGCCTGCCCCGAGCTGCCCCAGATCGCCGACCCGGACGAGAACACCACGAAGGCGTCGAGCGGCGGCCGGTCCCGCAGCAGCTCGTCGAGGTGTGACGCCCCGAGCACCTTGGCGTGCGCGGCGTCGGCGAAGTCGCCGAGGCCGAGGTCGGTGAGCGGGGCGATGCGCTGCCCGGCCCCGGCCGCGTGCACGACCGTGGTCAGCGGCGCGTCCGGCGGCACCGCGTCCAGCAGGCGGGCGAGCGCGTCGCGGTCGGCGACGTCGCAGGCCGCGATGGTGACGCGGGCGCCGCGGGCCTCCAGCTCCGCGGCGAGTTCCGCCGCGCCCTCGGCGCGGGGGCCGCGCCGACTGGCGAGCAGCAGATGCTCCGCGCCGACGGCGGCCAGCACCCGCGCGGTGTGTGCGCCGAGCCCGCCCGTCCCACCGGTGATCAACGTCGTCCCGGCGGGCCGCCACCGCGTGCCATGCGCCGGGGCGCCGGACGGTTCGGCGCGGACCAGCCGGCGGCCGTACGCCGCGCCCGCACGGAGCGCGACCTGGTCCTCCCCCGAAGATCCGGCGAGGACGTCGCACAGCCGCGACACCGGCACCGACAGCAGCGCCGGCGCGGGCTCCGTGTCCGGGCCCGGGTCGTCGTCGAGCCGCACGTCGATCACGCCGCCCCAGATGTCCGGGTGGTCCAGTGCCATGCTCGACGCCATCCCCCACACCGCCGCCTGCCGCGCGTTCACGACCTCCCGGCCCGGCTCGGCGGCCACCGCGTCGCGGGTCACGCACCACAGGGGCGCCGTCACACCCGCGTCCTGGAGGGCCTGCGCGAGCGTGACCGTGTCGGCGAGCCCGACGGTGAGCACCGGGTACCGGTCGTGCTCCCGGTCGTCCAGGGCGAGCAGCGACAGCACCCCGGCAGGCGCCGCCGCCGCGGCGCGCTCGCGCAGCGTCGCGGCGAGCTCCGCCCGGTCGGAGCCGGACACTTGGACCGGCACGACATCCGCGCCCCGCTCGGCCAGCACTTCCGTGACCGCGCCGACGAGCCCGCTCCGCTCCACCACCCCCGGGACCATGACCAGCCACGTCCCGTTGAGGGGGGCCGACGGAAGGTCCTTCAGCGAACGCCACGCGACCCGATACCGCCACGAGTCGAGAACGGCCTGCTCCGCCTCGCTCCGCCGCCACTCCGACAGCGCTGGCAGAACCTCGCCGAGCGCCGTCGCCTCGACACCGAGCCGCTGCGCCAGCGAGGCGGTGTCCGCGTCTCCCAGCACTTCCCAGAGCGCGGTGTCAACGGGGTCGGCGGCCGTGCCCGTCTTGGGGGACGCGGGCGGGTCCGCCCAGTACCACTGCCGCTGGAAGGCGTAGGTGGGGAGGTCGATGCGGCGGGCGCCGGTTCCGGCGAAGAACTCCTCCCAGGCGATGGGAACACCGTTGGTATGGAGGCGTGCCAATCCGGTGATGAGGGTGGTCGCTTCGTCCCGGTCGCGTCGAGAGGCCGGGACCACCGACGCGTCATCGACGGTCTGCTCGACCATGGGAGTCAGCG
>NZ_JACVYG010000156.1:0-4280 GCF_014712245.1 Streptomyces sp. 5-10 | reverse complement strand
ACGTCCCTGACCGAGTGCTCCACCCAACCCGCGAGCTGCGCGTCCAGCACCGCGCACGCCTCGTCGAACGCCTCCGCGAACACCGGATATCGGTCATACAGTTCACAGCCCATGCCGACCCGCTGCGAACCCTGCCCCGGGAACACCAGCACCGTACGAACGGAACCGCCGGCACTACCACTGACCACTCCAGGGCTCGACTCACCCCGCGCCAGCGCACCAAGCCCCGCCAACGCCTCCTCACGCGAACCGGCCACCACCACCGCACGCTCCGACAGCACCGCCCGCTGAGCGACCAGCGCACCCGCCACGTGCGGCAGAGACACCTCCTCGCCCGACTCCACGAAGGAGGCGAGCCGCTCCGCCTGCCCCGCCAGCGCACCGGCACTCCGCGCCGACACCACCAACGGCACCACACCCTCGACGACATCCACCACCGGCACAGGCACAGACTCAGGCGCCTGCTCCAGAATCACGTGCGCGTTCGTTCCGCTCAGGCCGAATGAGGACACCGCCGCCCGGCGCGGCCGTTCGACCTCAGGCCATGCGCGGGCCTCGGTGAGCAGTTCGACCGCGCCGGCCGTCCAGTCGACCTGCGCGGAGGGCGCGTCCACGTGGAGGGTCGCGGGCATGACACCGTGCTGTAGCGCCTGCACGGTCTTGATCACGCCGGAGACACCGGCCGCCGCCTGGGCGTGGCCGATGTTCGACTTCAGCGAGCCAAGCCACAGCGGCCGTTCGGCGGGTCGGCCGCGCCCGTAGGTGGCGAGCAGGGCCTGCGCCTCGATCGGGTCACCGAGCACGGTGCCGGTCCCGTGGCCCTCGACCATGTCGACGTCGGCCGTCGACAGGCCGGCCGACGCGAGGGCCTTGCGGATGACGCGCTGCTGGGAGGGACCGTTGGGGGCGGTGAGGCCGTTGGACGCGCCGTCCTGGTTGACCGCGCTGCCGCGCAGCACGGCCAGGACGGGGTGGCCGTTGCGGCGCGCCTCCGACAGGCGCTCCAGTACGACGACGCCCGCGCCCTCGGCCCAGCCGGTGCCGTCGGCGGCGTCCGCGTACGACTTGCAGCGGCCGTCGGCCGCGAGCGCCCGCTGCCGGGAGAACTCCATGAACATGCTCGGGCTCGACATCACGGTCGAACCGCCAGCCAGGGCGAGCGAGCACTCGCCCTGCCGTAGCGCCTGCGCGGCGAGGTGGAGGGCGACGAGTGAGGACGAGCAGGCCGTGTCGACGGTCACCGCGGGCCCCTCGAACCCGAACACGTACGAGATGCGGCCTGACGCCACGCTCGAGGAGGTGCCGGTCAGGGCGAAGCCGCCCAGTTCCGCGGGCACGTTGCCGCCCGCGTAGTAGTCGACGCCCATGATGCCGTTGAACACGCCGACGTCCGCGTCCTTGAGCGTGCCCGGGTCGATGCCGACCCGCTCCATGGCCTCCCACGACGTCTCCAGGAGCAGGCGCTGCTGCGGGTCCATCGTCGTGGCCTCGCGCGGGGATATCCCGAAGAACGCGGGGTCGAAATGCCCGGCCTCGTGAAGGAAGCCGCCCTGGTCGACGTACGAGGTCCCCTCGTGCTCGGGGTCGCTGTCGAAGATCTCGTCCAGACCCCACCCGCGGTCGTTCGGGAAGCCGGACACGCCGTCCCGGCCCTCGCTGACCAGCCGCCACAGGTCCTCGGGGCTCGCGACCCCGCCGGGCAGGCGGCAGGCCATGCCGACGATCGCCACCGGGTCGTCCGGATCGTGCACAACCGTGGAGGCCGGCGTCACCGGGCCCGCCGCGGTGAGCGCGGTTCCCGTCCCGTCGAGCCGGCCGTGGAGGTACTGCGCGAGGGAGAGCGGCGCCGGGTAGTCGAAGACGACCGTGGCGGGGAGGCTGAGGCCGGTGGCCTCGCGCAGGCGGTTGCGTAGTTCGACCGAGGTGAGCGAGTCGAAGCCGGCATCCGTGAACGCCCGTTCCGCCACGACTTTCGCCGCGTCCGCGTGCCCGAGCACGTCGGCGACACGGGTACGGACGAGGTCCAGAAGCAGCGCCTCCCGCTCGGCGGGCTGGAGCCCGGCCAGCCGTGCGGCGAGCCCGCTGCCGCCGTCCCGCGCCGCCCCGCGCGCCGCCTGCCGGCGGGCCGGTCGCACCAGGTCGCGCAGCAGCGGCGGCACCCCTGCACCGGCCGTGGCGGCCGCGCGCAGGGCGTGCAGGTCCAGCTTGGCCGGGACGAGGAGGGAACGATCGCTGTGCAGGGCGGCATCGAACAGAGCCAGGCCCTCGTCCACCGGCAGGGGCTGCACACCGCCGCGCCGGTTCATCCGGCTCCGGGCCAGCTCGTCCAGTTCGGCACCCATGCCGGAGGACTGCTCCCACGGTCCCCAAGCGAGGGACAGGGCCGGCAGGCCGTCGGCGCGACGCCTGGCCATCAGGCCGTCCATGAAGGCATTGGCAGCGGCATAGCTGCCCGTACCCGCGCCCAGGAAGACGGCGGAGACGGAGGAATAGACGACGAACGCGTCGAGATCCGGGGCGAGTTCGCGCGTGAGCTCGTCCAGCTGCTGGAGGGCGGTGACCTTCGGCGCGAACGCGCGGGCCATCCGCTCGGGGGCGATGTCGCCGATCACCCCGCCGTCGAAGACGCCCGCGGCGTGGACGACGGCGGTGAGCCGGTGCTCGGCCCCGGAGAGCTCGGTGAGGAGGGCGGTCAGAGCCTCCGGGTGGGTCACGTCACACGCAGGGACATCGACCGACTCCGCGCCCAGGGCTCGCAGTTCGGCTACGAGGTCGCGGGCGCCGTCCGCCTCCAAGCCGCGCCGACTGGTCAGAACGAGGCGGCGGATGCCGTACCGGGTGACCAGGTGACGGGCCAGCACGGCACCGAGAGAGCCGGTGCCGCCGGTCACCAGGACAGTGCCTTCCAGGTCCAGAACCGTGCGGGCAGGTGCGGGCACCGACACATCGGCCCGAGCGAGCCGGGGGACGAGGAGCTTGGTGCCACGGACTGCGAGCTGGGGTTCGGCGGTTTCCAGTGCGGCGCTCAACTCGCTCTCAGGGCAGGGTATTTCGGTGTCGATGAGCACGATCCGGTCGGGGTTCTCCGCCTGGGCGGCCCGGACCAGGCCCCAGACGGCCGAGCCTGCGGGGTCAGTGAGCGCCGCGTCGCCGCCGGCGGCGACGGCGCCCCGGGTGCGTACGACGAGGCGGGAGGCGTCGTCGGCCGTCTCGTCGGCCAACCAGGCCTGAACGGCCTCCAATACGCGGCGGGTGAGTGCGTAGGGGGTTTCGGCGTGGGCGTCGGTGTCACCGACGGTGATGGCCTCGACGACGGTGAACTGGGGCAGGGCGGACGGCGTCCGAGTCTCCGGGGCCAGAGCTGGAGCCGGGGCGGGCAGTTCGGTCCACTCGACCGTGAACAGGGAGTCACTGCCCGGCGCGGTGCCGGCCGCGGCCTCCAACTGCTCGGCGGAGATGGCCCGGGAGACCAGGGAGTCCAGCCTGAGGACGAGACCGCCCGCGTCGTCGACCGCCTCCAGGTCTATGGCGTCCGGCGCGAGTTGCACGACCCGCGTCCGGATGGAGGAAGCTCCGGCGGCGTGCAGCGCCAGACCTTTCCAGGCAAACGGAAGCCGTACGACGGGCTCGTCGGCCGCCGTGTCGTCCGACACCCGGCCGCGGAAGGCGGCGGCCGCGTTGAGCATGCTGGAGTGCAGAGCGGCGTCCAGCAGTCCCGGGTGGATACCAAACCGGGCGGCGCCGTCGCGCAGTTCCTCCGGCAGTGCGACCTCGGCGAAGACCTCCTCGCCGCGCCGCCACACTGCGCGCACGCACTGGAACGACTCCCCGTACGCGTAGCCCGCGCGCGCGAGGAGGTCGTAGCCGCCGTTGATGTCCATCGGCTGGGCTCCGGGCGGCGGCCAGGCGGCGAAGTCAAACTTCGGAGCGGGCGTAGCGAGCGTCGTCGGCGCCAGGATTCCGGACGCGTGCCGGGTCCATGCACCGGCTCCGTCGGCCGCATCGGCCTCGGCGTCTTCGCGGGCGGAGTACACCTCGACGGTACGTGCGCCGTTCTCGTCGGGGCCGCCGACTGCGACCTGGACGCGGACACCGCCCTGCTCGGGGACGACGAGCGGCGCCTCGATGACCAGCTCTTCGAGCGTGCCGCAGCCGACCTCGTCGCCGGCCCGGACCGCCAACTCGACCAGTCCGGTACCGGGGACGAGGACGACGCCGCCGACGGTATGGTCCGCGAGCCAGGCGTGCGTACGCAGGGACAACCGCGAGGTGAAGACCAG
>NZ_JACVYG010000155.1:0-4395 GCF_014712245.1 Streptomyces sp. 5-10 | reverse complement strand
CTGCGCACCCTGACCCGTGAACACCCACGCCGACTTCCCCGCCCCCCGCACCCGCGTCACCGACGCAAGGTCACCCCGCAACGCCTCCACCGCACCCACACGATCCCCAGCCACCACCACCGACCGGTACTCGAACACCGAACGCGCACACGCCAGCGAATACCCCACATCCACCAACGCCGGAGCAGACCCCCCCTCCAGCAGATCAGCCAACCGCCCAGCCTGAGCGACCAGAGCACCCTCACTCCTGGCCGACAGCACAAGCGGAACAACCGACGGCACCTCACCGGACCCGCTCTCGCCCTCGACCTCAGGCGCCTGCTCGACGATCACGTGGGCATTGGTACCGGTCAGCCCGAACGACGACACTCCGGCCCGGCGCGGACGCCCCTCGTCCGGCCACTCCCGCGCCTCGCTCAGCAGCTCGACCGCGCCCGACGTCCAGTCCACTTCTCGGGACGGCTCGTTCAGATGGATGGTCTTGGGCAGGATGCCGCGCCGCATCGCCTCGACCATCTTGATCACACCGGCGACACCGGCCGCCGCCTGCGTGTGACCCATGTTCGACTTCAACGACCCCAACCAGAGCGGACGCCCCTCCACACGCCCCTGCCCATACGTCGCCAGCAGAGCCTGCGCCTCGATCGGATCCCCCAGCCTCGTCCCCGTCCCGTGCGCCTCCACCACGTCCACCTCGGACGCCGGCAACCCCGCGTTCTCCAGCGCCTGCCGGATCACCCGCTGCTGGGCGAGGCCGTTCGGCGCCGTCAGCCCGTTGGACGCACCGTCCTGGTTCACCGCCGAGCCACGCACCACCGCCAGCACCCGATGGCCAAGGCGCCGCGCGTCGGAGAGCCGTTCCAGCAGCAGCATTCCGGCGCCCTCGGACAGGCCGGTGCCGTCCGCCGCGTCGGCGAACGACTTGCAGCGGCCGTCCGCCGCGAGGGCGCGTTGCAGGCCGAAGAACGTGAGGACCTCGGACGTCGCCATGACGGTCGCGCCGCCGGCGAGCGCGAGGGAGCATTCGCCGGACCGCAGCGCCTGCGCGGCCAGGTGCAGCGCGACCAGCGACGACGAGCACGCCGTGTCCACCGTCATCGCGGGGCCTTCGAGGCCGTAGGTGTAGGAGAGGACGCCGGAGGCGACCGCTCCGGCGGAGCTGCTGCCCGCGTAGTCGTGGTGCATGATCCCGACGAACACGCCGGTCCGGCTGCCCTTCAGCGACGCCGGGCGGATCCCCGCCCGTTCGAGCAGTTCCCAGGACGTCTCCAGCAGCAGCCGCTGCTGCGGGTCCATGCCGAGCGCGTCATGCGGGCTGATTCCGAAGAATGCGGGGTCGAAGTCGGCGGCGCCGTGCAGGAAGCCACCCGACCGTGTGTAGGACTTGCCCGCCTTGCCCGGTTCCGGGTCGTAGATCGCGTCGATGTCCCAGCCCCGGTCGGCGGGAAGGCCGGTGATGGCGTCGCGGCCCTCGGCGACCAGCCGCCACAGGTCCTCCGGCGAGCCGACGCCACCGGGATAGCGGCAGGCCATGGCGACGATCGCGATCGGTTCGCCGTCGGCGGGCCGCGGCGCCGCGCTGGTCCGCTCGGCGTCCGCGAGGCCGCCGGCGCCGAGGAGGAGGTCCGCGAGGTGAGCGCCCACGGCCTCCGCGTCGGGGTGGTCGAACACCAGCGTGGCGGGCAGCCGGAGCCCGGTCGCGAGGTTGAGCTGGTTGCGCAGTTCCAGGGCGGTCAGCGAGTCGAAACCGATCTCCCGGAAGGCACGGTCCGTGGCAAGCTCCTCGGGCGAGGCGTGGCCGAGCACCGTGGCGGCCTTCGCCCGGACGAGGTCCACCAGGAGGGCGCCGCGGTCGGCGGCCGGCACGCCCGCCAGGCGGCGGCGCAGCGCCTCCGGTCCGGCGGAGCCGCCCGCGGCGGCGCGCCGGGACCGGCCGCGCACCAGGCCCTGGAACAGCGGCGGCAGGTCGGCGGCGCCGGTCGCGAGCGAGGTGGGGTCGAGGGCGAACGGCACCACCGTCGCGTCGTCGAGCGCGGTGGCCCGGTCGAACAGGTCGAGGCCCTGCTCGGCGGTCATGCCGTCGATGCCGGAACGCCGCATGCGATGCCGGTCGACCGCCGACATCTGGGACGTCATCCCGCTGTCGTCCGCCCACAGGCCCCACGCCAGTGACTGCCCGGCGAGCCCCCGGGAGCGGCGGTGCGCGGCGAGCCCGTCGAGGAAGGCGTTGGCCGCCGCGTAGTTGCCCTGGCCCCCGCTGCCGGAGACCCCCGCTTCGGAGGAGAACAGCACGAACGCCGACAGGTCCATGTCCCTGGTCAGCTCGTGCAGGTGGGCGGCGCCATCGACCTTCGGCCGGAAGACGGCGTCGATCCGCTCCGGGGTCAGCGATCCGATGACGCCGTCGTCGACGGTGCCCGCGGCGTGCACAACGCCGCGCAATGGGTGGCGGGGGTCGATGCCGGCGAGCAGCGCGGCGACCGCGCCCCGGTCCCCGACGTCGCACGGGACGATCGACGCCTCGGCGCCGAGATCGGCGAGTTGGACGCGGAGCGCGGCGGCGTCCTCCGGGACGGTGCGGCCCGTCAGCAGGAGGCGCCGGACGCCGTAGCGCTCGGCCAGATGCCGGGCGAACAGCCGGCCGAGCATGCCCAAGCCGCCGGTGACGAGCACAGTCCCCTCTGGGCCGAACGCGGCGGGAGGTGCGTCGCCGTGGGCGCCGCCCTCGACCGGCACGCGCGCCAGGCGTGCCTTGTGCGGTGTGCCACCGCGGATCACGAGTTGCGGTTCCCCGGTCGCGGCGAGGGACGCGGTGGCGGGCGCGTCCTCCTGGTCCAAGTCGCCGTCGACGAGCAGAATCCGGCCGGGGTTCTCCAGCTGCGCGGAGCGGACGAGCCCCCAGACGGCGGCTCCGGCGAGATCCGCGACGTCCTCGCCGGGCAGCGCGACCGCGCCCCGGGTCGCCACGAGCAGCCGGGTCGCGAGGAACCGCTCACCGGCGAGCCACTGCCGCACGGCGGCGAGCACGCGGTGGGTTACGGCGTGGACGGCGTCGAGGCCACTCCCCGGCTCGGTGCGCAGCACAACCAGGTCGGGGACGTCGTCGTCGCCGTCGCTCACCTCCTCCCAGGGACGGGACGAGAGGCCGGGGGCGTCGGCGGGCACCGCGCACGGCGTCCATTCGACGCGGAACAGGGAGTCGTGGACCGCGGCCCCGCCCGCGCCGGCGAGCTGCGCCGGCGAGACCGGGCGGGTCAGCACCGACTCCACCGACAACACCGGGGCGCCGGACTCGTCCGCGACGGCGATGGCGAGCTTCTCCGGCCCCTGCCGGGTGAGCCGCACGCGCAGCGCGGACGCGCCGGTCGCGTGGAGCGCCACCCCGTTCCAGACGAACGGGAGCACCGTCCCGGACTCGCCGGGCCGGTCGTCCTCCAGCAGGGTCGCGTGGAGGGCGGCGTCGAGCAGCGCGGGGTGCAGGCCGAAGCGCCGGGCGTCCGCATGCGCCTCCTCTTCGAGGACGACCTCGGCGAACACGTCGTCACCGCGGCGCCACGCGGCCCTGAGGCCCTGGAAGGCCGGGCCGTAGTCGTAGCCGCGGGCCTGGAGCAGCTCGTAGGCCCCGTCCACGCGCATCTCGGCGGCCCCGGGCGGCGGCCAGGCGGCGAGGTCGGACGCGGACCCCGCCGCGCGGTCCGCGAGGACCCCCTCCGCACAGCGCGTCCACGGCGCGTCCCCGTCCTCCGACCGCGCGTGGACGGTCACGGTCCGCGCTCCGGCGTCGCCGGGCTCGCCCACCAGCACCTGCACCTGGACGCTGCCGTCCTCGGGGAGGACGAGCGGGCTCCTCAGGGTCAGTTCTTCGAGGAAGCCGCAGCCGACCTCATCACCGGCCCGGACCGCCAGCTCGACGAAGGCCGTCCCGGGCAGCAGCACGGTGCCCAGGGCGACATGGTCAGCGAGCCATGGATGGGTCTTCAGCGACAGCCGGCTCGTAAACACGCGGCGGTCGCCGTCGGCGGGAGTGATCGCGGCGCCGAGGAGGGGATGGTCGACCGTGTCCTGCCCGAGCACGGACGCCTCGGCCGCCCCCGACGACGACCCCGTCCAGTAGCGCTGGTGCTGGAAGGCGTAGGTGGGCAGGTCGACCCGTTCGCCGGGCCGCTCGGTGCAGAACACGGACCAATCGACCGGCGCACCCGCCACATACGCCTCGGCCAACGAACAGGCAAACCTCTCCAGCCCACCCTCACCCCGACGCAGCGACCCCACCGTCACCGCCCCCGCACCAACCGCCTCCACCGTCTCACCAATACCCACCAAAAGCCCAGGATGCGGACTGCACTCCACGAAAATGCCATGCCCATCAGCCAGCAAACCCCGCGTCACCCGCTC
>NZ_JACVYG010000154.1:0-4462 GCF_014712245.1 Streptomyces sp. 5-10 | reverse complement strand
GGCGGCCCCGGCTCCGGCCGCCGCGAAGCCCGCTCCGGCGCAGCCCGCGGCCCCCGCCGCGAAGGCCGCCCCGGCGGCCCCGGCCAAGCCCGCGCCGGTCAAGCCGACCCCGGCCGAGCCGACGGTCTCCAAGAAGGAGCCCGCCGCGCCCTCCGCGGGGCCCGAGCTGGTCACGCTGCGCGGCCCGTCCGCCGCCGTGGCGAAGAACATGAACGCGTCGCTGGAGCTGCCGACCGCCACCTCGGTGCGCGCCGTCCCGGTGAAGCTGCTGTTCGACAACCGCATCGTCATCAACAACCACCTCAAGCGCGCCCGCGGCGGCAAGGTGTCCTTCACGCACCTGATCGGCTACGCCATGGTGCAGGCGCTGAAGGCGATGCCCTCGATGAACTACTCGTTCACCGAGAAGGACGGCAAGCCGACCCTGGTCAAGCCCGAGCACATCAACCTCGGTCTCGCCATCGACCTGGTCAAGCCCAACGGCGACCGCCAGCTCGTCGTGGCCGCGATCAAGAAGGCCGAGACGCTCAACTTCTTCGAGTTCTGGCAGGCGTACGAGGACATCGTCCGCCGCGCCCGGGCGAACAAGCTGACGATGGAGGACTTCACCGGCGTCACCGCCTCGCTGACCAACCCCGGCGGCATCGGCACCGTCCACTCGGTGCCGCGGCTGATGCCCGGCCAGGGCCTGATCATCGGCGTCGGCGCCATGGAGTACCCGGCCGAGTTCCAGGGCACCTCCCAGGACACCCTGAACAAGCTGGGCATCTCCAAGGTCATGACGCTGACCAGCACCTATGACCACCGGGTGATCCAGGGCGCCGCGTCCGGCGAGTTCCTGCGGATCATGAGCCAGCTGCTGCTCGGCGAGAACGACTTCTTCGACGAGATCTTCAAGGCGCTGCGCATCCCCTACGAGCCGGTCCGCTGGCTCAAGGACATCGACGTCAGCCACGACGACGACGTCACCAAGGCGGCGCGGGTCTTCGACCTGATCCACTCCTACCGGGTCCGCGGCCACGTCATGGCCGACACCGACCCGCTGGAGTACCGCCAGCGCAAGCACCCCGACCTGGACATCGTCGAGCACGGGCTCACCCTGTGGGACCTGGAGCGCGAGTTCGCGGTCGGCGGCTTCGCGGGCAAGTCCATGATGAAGCTGCGCGACATCCTGGGCGTGCTGCGCGACTCGTACTGCCGCACCACCGGCATCGAGTTCATGCACATCCAGGACCCCAAGCAGCGCAAGTGGATCCAGGACCGCGTCGAGCGCAGCCACGACAAGCCGGAGCGCGAGGAGCAGCTGCGCATCCTGCGCCGGCTCAACGCGGCCGAGGCGTTCGAAACCTTCCTGCAGACCAAGTACGTCGGTCAGAAGCGGTTCTCCCTGGAGGGCGGCGAGTCCGTCATCCCGCTGCTGGACGCGGTGCTGGACGCGGCCGCCGAGTCGCGCCTGGACGAGGTCGTCATCGGCATGGCCCACCGCGGCCGGCTGAACGTGCTGGCCAACATCGTCGGCAAGTCGTACGCGCAGATCTTCCGCGAGTTCGAGGGCAACCTCGACCCGAAGTCCATGCACGGCTCCGGCGACGTCAAGTACCACCTGGGCGCCGAGGGCACCTTCACCGGTCTGGACGGCGAGCAGATCAAGGTCTCGCTCACCGCGAACCCCTCCCACCTGGAGGCCGTGGACCCGGTCCTGGAGGGCGTCGTCCGCGCCAAGCAGGACATCATCGGCAAGGCGGGCACCGACTTCACGGTGCTGCCCGTCGCCCTCCACGGCGACGCGGCCTTCGCGGGCCAGGGCGTGGTGGCCGAGACGCTGAACATGTCGCAGCTGCGCGGCTACCGCACCGGCGGCACCGTGCACATCGTGATCAACAACCAGGTCGGCTTCACCGCCGCCCCGGCCGCGTCCCGCTCCTCGATGTACGCCACCGACGTCGCGCGCATGATCGAGGCGCCGATCTTCCACGTCAACGGCGACGACCCGGAGGCCGTCGTCCGCGTCGCGCGGCTCGCCTTCGAGTTCCGCCAGGCGTTCAACAAGGACGTGGTCATCGACCTGATCTGCTACCGCCGCCGCGGCCACAACGAGACCGACAACCCCGGTTTCACCCAGCCGCTGATGTACGACCTGATCGACAAGAAGCGCTCGGTGCGCAAGCTCTACACCGAGTCGCTGATCGGGCGCGGCGACATCACGCTGGAAGAGGCCGAGCAGGCACTCCAGGACTTCCAGGGCCAGCTGGAGAAGGTCTTCACCGAGGTCCGCGACGCGGTCTCGGCCCCGGCCCCGGCCGAGGTCCCCGAGCCGCAGGCGGAGTTCCCGGTCTCGGTCCAGACGGCGGTCTCCCAGGAGGTCGTCAAGCGGATCGCCGAGTCCCAGGTCAACATCCCCGACCGGATCACCGTCCACCCGCGGCTGCTCCCGCAGCTCCAGCGGCGCGCGGCGATGATCGAGGACGACTCGATCGACTGGGGCATGGGCGAGACCCTCGCCATCGGCTCGCTGCTGATGGAGGGCACCCCGGTCCGGCTCGCCGGCCAGGACTCCCGCCGCGGCACCTTCGGCCAGCGCCACGCGGTGCTGGTGGACCGCGAGACCGGCGACGACTACACCCCGCTGCTGTACCTCACCGATGACCAGGCCCGGTACAACGTCTACGACTCGCTGCTCAGCGAGTACGCGGCGATGGGCTTCGAGTACGGCTACTCGCTGGCCCGCCCGAACGCGCTGGTCATGTGGGAGGCGCAGTTCGGTGACTTCGTCAACGGCGCGCAGACCATCGTCGACGAGTTCATCTCCTCGGCCGAGCAGAAGTGGGGCCAGACGTCCGGCGTCACGCTGCTGCTGCCGCACGGCTACGAGGGCCAGGGGCCGGACCACTCCTCGGCCCGGATCGAGCGCTTCCTCCAGCTGTGCGCGCAGAACAACATGACGGTCGCCGCGCCGACGCTGCCGTCGAACTACTTCCACCTGCTGCGCTGGCAGGTCCACAACCCGCACCACAAGCCGCTGGTCGTCTTCACCCCGAAGTCGATGCTGCGGCTGAAGGCCGCGGCGTCGAAGACCGATGAGTTCCTCTCCGGCTCCTTCCGCCCGGTGATCGGCGACGAGACGGTCGACCCGGCCTCGGTGCGCAAGGTGGTCTTCTGCTCCGGCAAGGTCTACTACGACCTGGCCGCGGAGCGGGACAAGCGCGGTGCGAACGACACGGCGATCATCCGCCTGGAGCGGCTGTACCCGCTGCCGGGTGCGGAGCTCCAGGCCGAGATCGCCAAGTACTCGGGCGTCGAGAAGTTCGTCTGGGCGCAGGAGGAACCGGCGAACCAGGGTGCGTGGCCGTTCGTCGCGCTCAACCTGATCGACCACCTGGAGCTGTCGGTCGGCGCGGACGTCCCCGCCGCCGAGCGCCTGGTCCGGGTCTCCCGCCCGCACTCGTCCTCGCCCGCGGTGGGGTCGAACAAGCGGCACCAGGCGGAGCAGGCGGCGCTGGTGAGCGAGGTCTTCGAGATCTGAGCCCCTCGGCCGATACGGAAGGCCCGGTCCCGCGTCGCGCGGGGCCGGGCCTTCCGGCGTAGGGGGCTCGCGGGGGCTCTGTCGTCAGACCGGCACCCCGCCGGTGTCCCGGCCGCCGCTCAGCCGGACGGACTGACCGCGGTCGCCCCGTCGCCGGAGGCGACAGCAAGCCGTCCGGCGAGCTCGTCGCGCACCCGTGCGAGGGTGGCGATCCGGTCGTCCAGCACGCTCAGGCGGCGGCGCCCGATGTCCAGCATGGCCTCGGAGGGCCGGCTGCTCGGCACGTCGCCGTCCAGGCAGGCGCCGAAGTGTTGGATGTCCTCGAGCGTGAGCCCGGCGTCCAGCAGATAGCGAATGTTGGCCACCCGCCGGACCGCCCGGTCGTCGTACACCCGGTAGCCGTTGACCGCGCGTGCGGAGCTCAGCAGTCCCCGCTCCTCGTAGAAGCGCAAGGCCCTGGTCGTGGCACCGGTGGCCTTCGCCAACTCCCCTATCCGCATGCGGCGAGACTACCGGCGCCCAGGGATGTCCACCGGCTCGTGCCACCTGCGGCGGGCAGCTCCCCTCCCCGCCCCTCCCCACAACTGGGGCCCCGCCCCAGACCCCAGCCGAGCAACCCGGACGCCCCGGCCGACCGCACGCCCACCGCGTCACCGGTGGCCCGGCCGACCCCCCGACCGACCAGCAGACCGCAGCGACGACCGGCACATCACCCCCCAAGTCCACCGGCGAAACCCCTCCACGCGACGGAGCCGCATATCGATGCCGCGGGAAGCGGCTACCCACGCCCAGAGGTGTCCGCCGGACCTTGACGCCCGCGGCGGGCTGCTCCCTGCCTCGCCCCGAGGCCCGGGGCCCGAGGGCCGGGGGCCGGGGGCCGGGGCCGGGGCCGGGGGCCGGGGCCGGGGGCCGGAGCCCGAGGCCCGGAGCCCGGAGGCC
>NZ_JACVYG010000153.1:0-4580 GCF_014712245.1 Streptomyces sp. 5-10 | reverse complement strand
GGGGGTGATGTTGGTGGTGGTGATGAGTGCGGTGGGGTCGCTGTCGTGGAGGAGGTGGGTCAGGCGTTCTTGGGGGTAGTCGGGGTCGAGGGGGACGTAGGCGGCGCCGGTTTTGAGGACGGCGAGGATGGCGGTGATGGTGTGTGCGGAGCGGGGCAGGGCCAGGGCGATGCGGTGTTCGGGTCCGGCGCCGGCTTGCAGCAGTAGCCGGGCCAGTTGGTTGGCCCGTTTGTTGACTTCGCGGTACGTCCAGCGTTGGTCCCCGCACACCACGGCCACGGTGTCCGGGGCTCGTACCACCCACTCCTCGAACAACCCCGACAACGACACCTTCGGGTCGGCCTCCGCGACGCGGGCATCCCGGCGTGGCACCAGCCGCTTCCGTTCGTCCTTCGAGAGCACGTCGATCCGATCGACGTTCCGCCTCGGATCGTCGGCGATGGCCTCGAGGACGCGGACCAGCCGCTGCGCCACCGCCCGCATGGCCGGCGCCTCGAACACATCCGGCCGGTAGCCGAGGCGCAACCGCAGCCGTTCGCCCGGGACCACGACCACCGCCAACGGGTAGTGCGTGGCGTCCTGACCGTCGGTGGCCGTCAGCCGCAGCCCGGCGCTGGCCGCCTGGGCGTGGGCCCCGGCGCCCACGGGGTAGTTCTCGAAGACCACCACTGTGTCGAAGAGCTGCCCGGTTCCGGTGGCGGGCCGCAGCTCCGACAGCCCCAGATGGTGGTGGGCGGAAAGGTCGCCGTGCTGGCGCTGTACGGCCGCCAGCAGCTCCTCCACCGGTCGGCCCACCGGCACCCGGACACGTACCGGCACCGTGTTGATGCACAGCCCGACCAACGACTCGATGCCCGCCACCTCCGCCGGGCGCACCGCCACCGTGGTACCGAACACCACGTCGTCCCGGCCGGTCAGCCGGCCCAGCAGGATGGCCCACGCGGACTGCACCACCGTGTTGAGGGTGAGCCCCATCCGCCGTGCGCACTGGGCGAGTTGGGCGGTCCGCTCCACCGACAGATCGACGGCCACCTCGTCGGGCGCCACGGTCGTACGGCCCGGGTCGGCCGGTGCCAGCAGCGTGGGCTCCTCGACACCGGCCAGCGCCGTGCGCCAGGCGGCGCGGGCCGCGTCCCGGTCCTGCCGTCGCAACCAGCCCAGGTACTCCCGGTAGGACACGGCGGCGGGCAGGCCCGAGTCGTCCCCGTCCCGCTCGTACAGCGTGAACAGCTGCTGGACGAGGAGCGGTACGGACCAGCCGTCCAGCAGGATGTGGTGGCTGGTCATCACCACCCGGTAGCGATCCGCGCCCCAATGGACGAGGGCGAAGCGGATCAGTGGCGGCCGGGTGAGGTCGAACCGTGTGGCGCGGTCCTCTGCCAGCCACTGGTCGAACGCGGCGGGGCGCTGCTCCTCGGGAAGGTCGCTGAGATCCAGCTCGTGCCAGACGGAGGGGACAGCGGGCGCCACCACCTGCACGGGCTGGGAGAGTCCGTGGTGATGGAAGGACGCGGCCAGGTTTGGGTGGCGGCGCAGCAGAGTGTCCGCCGCCCGCCGGAAGCGTGCCCCGCTGACCTCCCCTTCGAGGTGGAAGGTGAACTGCACCAGATAGACGTCCGGGGCCGCCTCGTCGTACACGGCGTGGAACAGCAGTCCGCTCTGGAGTGGTGTCAGCGGTAGCAGCTCCGCGGTGTGTGTGCCCTTCGCTGTCAGGCTGGCGCACTCCGCCGACAGGCTCGCGTATTCGGTCGGGGTGAGGGTCACCAAGGGCCCCACGTCCCGGGAGGTGGGCTCCTGCGACGTGGCCGCCGGGCCGTTCCCGGAGTGGGCGACGGAGGCGAGGCCCTCCGGCGTCCGGTGCTGAAAGACCTGGCCTGGCGTGAGGACGAGCCCGTCCGAGCGGGCGCGGCTGACCAGCCGCATGGCGAGGACGCTGTCGCCACCCAGGTTGAAGAAGCTCGCGTCCGCGCCTACCTCGGGGATTCCGAGCACCTCACCGAAGAGGGCACACAGCCGTGCCTCCAGCGGTGTGGCCGCCGGCCGCCCCGAAGCGAGCGCGGCGAAGTCGGGCGCGGGGAGGGCGGCGCGGTCGAGCTTGCCGTTCGCCGTGAGCGGCATCCGGTCGAGTGCGATAACGGCCGAGGGCACCATATGGGCGGGCAGCCGCTCGCTGAGATACGACCGGAGTGAGGCGACCACCGCACCGGTCGCGTGTACGAGTCCGGGCTCGTTGGCGTAGGCGGAGGCGGGACGGCGGGGGGTGCTGGAGGGCGGTGCCGCGATGTCGAGGGTGGGGACGCCGGGAGTTGTGAACACACCGTCGAGACACCCTTCATCGGCCCCCCAGCGCAGCGCCACGTCGTAACCATGCGCCTCGGCGAGCCGGTGGAGTGCTTCCGGGTCCGGCTCTGCGGCCATCCCCGTGTCCGGGTCCGTCTCCGAGCCGTCGTGCCCGGCCGTCGGGGCCGCTGCAGTGAGGTGGTGCCGGGCGTCGTCCGGGTCGGCACCGGTGTCGATCCGTTGCAGGGCGGTGAGTTCGCCGGTCAGCCGGGTGTTGGGGATGCCGGTCACCCGCAGCGCCCGCGGGCGGAGGCGTCCGGCCAGCGCGTCGCGCAGGTCGTCCACCGTGTGGATGTCCTCACCCCACCGCAGGTGCGGCGCTCGGTCGGTGGCGAGGGGCGTGACGGGGCTCTTGGTGAGGATGACGTCGTAGCGGTGCCGGGTGAGTTCATTGCGCGCCGTGCCGCGCTTGACGCGGATGTCCACGGCGCCGATGGCGGGCACGGTGGACGTGAGGGTGGTGAAGTACTCCGGGTCCACCAGGAGTTCCCGCTCCAGGCGGATGGCGTTGTCCACGGTGGCGCGCAGGCTCTCCGGCGTGGTGCCCGCGGGCGCCTGGGTGAGGGCGACCGCGGTGGCGAAGCAGCGCAGCAGGCGAAGGTTGCGTACGTCCCCGATGAACAGCTTCCCGCCGGGTTTGAGGACCGCCATGGCATGGGTGATGACATCGGTCAGGTAGTCGACGTTCGGGAAGTACTGGACGACGGAGTTGATGACGACGGTGTCGAAGCGCCCCTCGGGCAGCGTGCTGAAGTCATGCGCCGGCCGGCACTCGAGCGTCACCCGGCCGTCGCCTGCGCCCAGCGCGGGGTCCCGCGCCACACGCTGATCCAGGGCGGCGATGGCGGAGGCCGAGACGTCGGTGCCCCAGTAGCTCGCACAGTCCGGAGCCAGACGGGAGAGGAGCAGACCGGTGCCGACCCCGATCTCCAGGACATCGCGCGGGCCGAGTGCGCTGATGCGGTCCACGGTCGTGGCCAGCCATTCCCGCATCTCCGGCAGGGGGATGGGCCGCTGGTCGTAGCTGCTGTCCCAGCCGACGAAGTCCTCGCTCAGCGAGGTGGCGGCCCGGTCCCCGTACAGGGAGTCATAGACCGCGCGCCACTCCTCGACCGGCTGCTCCACCACGTCCGCCGTCCGGTGAACGCTCCGGCTGGTGGTGGTGTAGGCGATGAGGTGTTTGTTGTGGTGGTGGTCGTGGTGGAGGGTGGCGGCGGCGTGGGTGATGTGGGGGTGGGTGGTGAGGGTGTTTTCGATTTCGCCGAGTTCGATGCGGTAGCCGTGGAGTTGGATTTGGTTGTCGGTGCGGTGGTGGTAGTGGAGTTGGTGGGTGGTGGGGTGTTGGTGGGCGAGGTCGCCGGTGCGGTAGAGGCGGGTGCCGGGTGGTCCGTAGGGGTTGGCGATGAAGTGGGTGGCGGTGAGGGTGGGGTTGTTGTGGTAGTTGCGGGCGAGGGTGGGTCCGGTGATGTAGAGCTCGCCGGGGGTGTTGGGTGGGGTGGGTTGGAGGTGGGTGTCGAGGAGGTGGGTGGTGAGGTGGGGGAGGGGTTGGCCGATGGGGCTGGGGGTGTTGGGGGTGTGGTGGGTGGTGGGGTTGAGGGTGTGGTGGGTGACGTGGATGGTGGTTTCGGTGATGCCGTACATGTTGGTGATGGTGGTGTGGGGGTGGTGTTGGTGGAAGGTGGTGAGGCGGGTGGGGTCGAGGGGTTCGCCGCCGAGGATGATGTGGTGGAGGGGGAGGGGTTGGTGGTGTGGTTGGTGGGTGTTGATGAGGTGGTAGAGGGCGGTGGGGGTTTGGCAGAGGGTGGTGATGTGTTCTTGGTGGATGAGGGTGATGAGGTCGTGGGGGGAGCGGGTGGTGTGGTGGTTGGGGATGATGAGGGTGTGGCCGTGGAGGAGGGCGCCGAGGATNGGGGTTGGTGGTGTGGTTGGTGGGTGTTGATGAGGTGGTAGAGGGCGGTGGGGGTTTGGCAGAGGGTGGTGATGTGTTCTTGGTGGATGAGGGTGATGAGGTCGTGGGGGGAGCGGGTGGTGTGGTGGTTGGGGATGATGAGGGTGTGGCCGTGGAGGAGGGCGCCGAGGATTTCCCAGACGGAGAAGTCGAAGGCGTAGGAGTGGAATTGGCACCAGGTTTGTGGGGTGGGGGTGGTGAGGTAGTGGTGGGTGGCGGTGAAGAGGTGGAGGAGGTTGGTTTGGGGGATGGTGACGCCTTTGGGGGTGCCGGTGGAGCCGGAGGTGTAGAT
>NZ_JACVYG010000152.1:0-4605 GCF_014712245.1 Streptomyces sp. 5-10 | reverse complement strand
TGCTGACCGAGGCCACCGCGTGGCCGGAGACCGGGCGGCCGCGCCGGGCCGCGGTGTCAGCGTTCGGTGTGAGCGGTACCAACGCCCACACCATCATCGAGCAGGCGCCTTCCGACATCGAACAGGAGCGACCGGCCGACGCGGCGGCGCCCGACGACCGTGGTACGGCTCCGTGGGCGCTTTCCGCCCGGAGCTCGGACGGCTTGCGTGCTCAGGCGCGGCGACTGCTGGCACATCTGAATGCCCGACCGGAACTGAGCACGCTGGATCTGGGTTATTCGCTGGTGGCGACGCGGTCGGTGTTCGAGCACCGCGCCGTGTTGACGGGCGCGGGCCGTGCGGAGCTGCTGCGCGGCCTGGAGGCTGTCGCCGCTGGTGAGGTCGCCCCGGCAGTGGTCCGTGGTGTTGCGAACGCTTCGGGACTGAAGGCGTTCCTGTTCTCGGGTCAGGGTGCGCAGCGTCTTGGCATGGGGCGGGAGNTTGCGGGAGGTGGTGTTCGCGGCGGAGGGCAGCGCGGACGCCGACTTGCTGGACCAGACGGCGTTCACGCAGCCCGCGCTGTTCGCGGTCGAGGTGGCGTTGTTCCGGTTGCTGGAGCACTGGGGTGTGACCCCGGACGTGGTGATCGGTCACTCCATCGGTGAGATCGCGGCCGCGCATGTGGCGGGGGTGTTCTCGCTGGAGGACGCGTGCGCGCTGGTGGCGGCTCGTGGCCGGTTGATGCAGGCGCTGCCCGAGGGTGGGGCGATGGTGGCCGTCGAGGCGTCGGAGGAGGAGGTCGCTCCGTCGCTGGCCGGGCGTGAGGCCGAGGTGAGCATCGCCGCCGTCAACGGCCCGACCGCGGTCGTCATCGCGGGTGATGAGGCGGTGGCGCTGGAGATCGCCGGGCAGTGGGCGGAGCGGGGCCGCAAGACGCGCCGTCTGCGGGTCAGCCACGCGTTCCACTCGCCGCGTATGGACGCGATGCTGGACGACTTCCGCAAGGTCGTCGAGGGGCTGTCCTTCCAGGCACCGTCGATCGCCCTGGTCTCCAACCTCACGGGTGAGGCGGCCAAGGGCGACGAGATGTGCTCCCCGGAGTACTGGGTGCGGCACGTACGGGAAGCGGTGCGGTTCGCGGACGGGGTGCGAGCGCTTGAGGCGCGGGGTGTGACCACCTTCCTGGAGGTGGGGCCCGACGGCGTGCTCTCGGCGATGACGCAGGACTGTCTGACGGCGGCGGAATCGGCTCCCGTCGTGGTGCCGGTGCTGCGCAAGGACCGTCCCGAGACACAGGCGTTGACCACAGCGCTGGCCGAGCTGCACGTCAACGGGGTCACCATCGACTGGGAGCGGCTGTTCGCCGGACGTGACGCCCAGCGGGTGGAGCTGCCCACCTACGCCTTCCAGCGACAGCGCTACTGGCTGGAGGACAAGGCAGAGGTGGCAGACGGCCCCACCGCTGCCGACAGCGTGGACTCCCGGTTCTGGGAAGCCGTTGAGCGCGAGGACCTGGAGGGGCTGGCGCGGACGCTGGCGGTGGAGGACGAGGCGCAGCAGTCGTCGTTGATGGCGTTGCTTCCGGCGCTGTCGTCGTGGCGGCGTCAGCAGCGTGAGCAGGCCACGGTGGACGGCTGGCGTTACAAGGTGGCCTGGCAGCCCATGGCGTCCGCCGCCGAGGCCTCGCTCTCGGGTGCCTGGCTCGTCGTCCTTCCCGCGTCGCATGCCGATGACGCTCTCGTGTCCGCCACGGTGAAGGGGCTGGAGGCGAGCGGCGCCGATGTCGTGCCGGTGGTGTGGGACAGCTCTGAAGACGATCGTGGCACGGTGGCGGAGCGGCTGCGCGCGGGGCTCGACGGAGCGGGGCTGAAGCCGTCCGAGGCGGTGGGTGTGCTCTCGCTGCTGGGGTTGGACGAGTCGGGGCATGGCGCGTTCGGGGTGGTGCCGGCCGGGCTGGCGGCGATGGTGGGGTTGGTTCAGGGGCTGGGCGACGCCGGTGTGGTGGCACCGCTGTGGTGTGGTACGCGGGGTGCGGTGTCGGTGGGGCGTTCCGACCGGCTGGTGAATCCTGCCCAGGCCACGGTGTGGGGGCTGGGGCAGATCGTCGCGGCGGAATATCCGCAGCGCTGGGGTGGCGTCGTCGACCTTCCCGAGACCGTGGACTCTCGGACGGTGGCGCGTCTGGCCGGGGTGTTGGCCGGTGCGGACGGTGAGGATCAGATAGCGGTGCGTGGCTCCGGGGTGTTTGTGAAGCGGCTGGTGCGTGCGTCCGTGCCCGAGGAAGCGGAGGGCCGGGCGTCCTGGCGTCCGCGTGGTTCGGTGCTGGTGACCGGTGGCACGGGTGCGCTGGGTGGTCATGTGGCGCGGTGGCTGGCGGGGCGTGGTGCCGAGCATCTGGTGCTGACGAGTCGTCGTGGCATGGAGGCCGAGGGTGCCGCCGGGTTGAAGGCGGAACTCGAGGATCTGGGCGCCCGGGTGACGGTGGCCGCGTGTGACGCGGCGGACCGTGAGGCGCTGGCCGCGGTGCTGGACGGGATTCCGGCGGAGTTCCCGTTGGACGCGGTGGTGCATACGGCCGGTGTGCTGGACGACGGCGTGATCGACGCGCTGACGGTGGGACGTGCGGCCGGGGTGTTGCGTCCGAAGGTGGACGCGGCGCGGAACCTGCATGAGCTGACCGCCGGGATGGACCTGTCGGCGTTCGTGCTGTTCTCCTCGGTGGCGGCTACGTTGGGCGGTCCCGGCCAGGGAAGTTACGCGGCGGGTAACGCCTTCTTGGACGCGCTCGCGCTGCAGCGGCGTGCGGATGGTCTTCCGGCCACCTCCATCGCTTGGGGCGCCTGGGCCGGAAGCGGCATGGCGATCGACGGGGACCTCGAAGAGCACATGAGGCGGGGCGGCATGGTCCCGATGAACCCGGAGTTGGCCATCTGCGCACTGCAGCGCGCTCTTGACGTGGACGACACCTTCGCCCTTGTCTTCGATGCCGCATGGGAGCGCCTGGCGGAAGAGCTGAAGGGTGCTCGGCCGGCACCGTTGCTGAGTGAACTGCTCAAGACGGCGCCTTCCCACGCATCACTGGTGCCCTCGGACCCGGTATCGGCCGAGTCGGCCGCGGCGGAGCTGCGTACGAGTCTGGAAGGGCTCTCCTCGGCGAAGCGTCAGCGTTCCCTCCGCAAGCTGGTCCGGCAGCACGTCGCCGCGGTCCTGGAGCACACGACGCCTGACAGTATCGAGAGCGACCGGTCGTTCAGGGAGCTCGGGTTCGACTCGCTGACGGCCGTTCAGCTCCGTAACGCGTTGGGCGCGATCACCGGCCTGGACCTACCGACTACGTTGGTATTCGACTACCCGAACCTCACCGCACTGGCCGCGCATCTGGAGACGAGCATGTTTCCGCAGGGCGGCGCGGTCGAGCAGAGCGACCAGGAAGAGGACCGGATACGCGAGGCGTTGGCCTCTGTTCCGCTCGCGCGTCTCCGTGAAGCGGGACTAGTGGATGTCCTGCTGGAACTCGCCCACACCTCAGAGAACGTTTCTGAGCCGGCGCCGCAAGAAGGAACGAATAGCGCGCTCGACGCGATGGATGTCGATGATCTCGTCCAGAGGGCACTGGGCGGCGCGGACCTTTGATGTTTTTGGAAGTGTGGAGATACTGATGGCTACGTCCTCCGAACGAGTTGTCGAAGCGCTGCGTGCTTCTTTGCGGGAGAACGACCGCCTTAAGCTGCAGAACGAGCGCCTGGTCGCGGCGTCGAAAGAGCCCATCGCCATCGTCGGCATGAGTTGCCGCTTCCCCGGAGGCGTGCGCACCCCGGAGCAACTGTGGCGGCTGGTCGCGGATGCCGTCGACGCCATCTCCGGATTCCCGGCGGACAGGGGCTGGGACACCGAGGCGCTGTACCACCCGGACCCGGACAACCCGGGGACGAGCTACGCCCGAGAAGGCGGCTTCATCTACGAGGCCGACCAGTTCGACCCGCAGTTCTTCGGTATGTCTCCCCGCGAGGCCGCGGCGACCGACCCGCAGCAGCGATTGGTCCTGGAAGCGTCGTGGGAGGTGATCGAGCGAACCGGGATCGACCCGCTGTCTCTGCGTGGCAGGCCGGTCGGGGTTTTCGTGGGCACGAACGGCCAGGACTACGCGAGTCATGTCTATGAGGTAGGGGGTGAACTCGAGGGCCACCTGGGCACGGGCAGCGCGGCCAGTGTGGTGTCGGGCCGCATCTCGTACACCCTCGGTCTCGAGGGGCCCGCGGTGACGGTGGACACGGCGTGTTCGTCGTCGCTGGTGGCGTTGCATCTGGCGGTGCAGGCGCTGCGCCAGGGTGAGTGCGAGCTGGCGCTGGCCGGCGGCGTGACGGTGATGTCGTCGCCGGGTACCTTCGTGGAGTTCAGCCGGCAGCGTGGGCTGGCGCCGGATGGCCGGTGCAAGCCGTTCGCGGACGGGGCGGATGGCACGGGCTGGGGCGAGGGTGTGGGCCTGCTGCTGGTGGAGCGGCTGTCGGACGCGCGGCGCAACGGCCACAAGGTGCTGGCGGTTGTGCGGGGGAGTGCGGTCAACCAGGACGGTGCGTCGAACGGTCTGACGGCGCCGAACGGTCCGTCGCAGCAGCGGGTGATCCG
>NZ_JACVYG010000151.1:0-4687 GCF_014712245.1 Streptomyces sp. 5-10 | reverse complement strand
CGGCGGTGGTGGGGCATTCGCAGGGGGAGATCGCGGCGGCGGTGGTGGCGGGGGTGTTGTCGTTGGAGGACGCCGCGCGGGTGGTGTGTGTGCGATCGAGGCTGATCGCGCAGGAGTTGGCCGGGCGTGGCGGGATGGTGTCGTTGCCGCTGCCTCTGGCCGAGGTGGAGGGGCTGATCGCGCCGTTTGGTGATGGTCTGGTGGTGGCGGCGGTGAATGGTCCTGAGTCGGTGGTGGTGTCGGGGACGTCGGATGCGGTGGCGGCTTTGGTGGAGCGGGAGCCGCGGGCGCGGCGGGTCGCGGTGGACTACGCCTCGCATTCGCCCGCGGTCCAGGAGCTTCGTGAGGAGTTGCTGGCGGCCCTGGGGCCGATCGCCCCCGCCGTGGGTACGGTCCCGGTCTACAGCTCGGTGACGGGTGGCCCGATCGACGGGTCGGCCATGGACGCGGAGTACTGGTACACCAACCTGCGCGAGCCGGTGAACTTCCATGGTGCGGTGTCGGGGCTGGTGGAGGACGGGTCCCGGGTCTTCCTGGAGATGAGTCCGCATCCGGTGCTGACCACGTCGATCGAGGAGACGGCGGACACTGTCGCGCTGGGTACCCTGCGACGCGGCGAGGGAACACTCGACCGCGTGTACCGGGCGCTGGGGGAGGCGTACGCGCACGGCGTGTCCGTGGACTGGCGGCCCGCCTACCCCGGCGCCCGCGTGGTCGACCTGCCCACGTACGCCTTCCAGCACCAGCACTTCTGGGTCACCTCACCCCGTGACCGCACCTCCGTCACGGACCGCTGGCGCCACCGGATCGACTGGTCCCCGCTGCCCGAACCCCCGGCCGTAGCCGAACCGGGACGCTGGCTCGTGCTCGGCGCCACCGGCACCGCATGGACCGACGTGGTCGTGCGGGCGCTCGGCGAACAGACAGTCCGGGTGTCGGCGGAGGCTCGGCGTGCGGAGCTCGCCGAGCGGCTGCGCGCTGAGCCACCCGCCGACGGGGTCCTCCTCATGCCCGGGACTCCCGTGGAGGCCGCGGCCATGCTGCAGGCCCTCGACGACGCCGGACTGGCCACGCCGACCTGGATCGCCACCCGCGCCGCGGTGGCCGTCGGCCCCGCCGACCCCCGGCCGCGGGTCGACCAGGCAGGAGTGTGGGGGCTGGGCCGGGTCGCCGCCTGGGAGTACCCCACGCACTGGGGCGGCCTGGTCGATCTCCCCGAGGACGTGGACGAGGCGGCGGCCGCCAGGCTGCGGTCCCTGCTCACCGAGGAGAAGGCCGAGAACCAGGTGGCGATCCGGTCCACCGGGCTGTACGGGCGCAGGCTCGTCCGCGCGGCCCCCGAGGCGCCCGCCCGGGCCTGGACACCCGAGGGAACGGTCCTGATCACCGGCGGCACCGGCGGCCTCGGAGCGGAACTCGCCCGCTGGGCGGCGGGCCGTGGCGCCGACCACCTCATCCTGCTCAGCCGCCGCGGGCCCGACGCGCCCGGTGCCGAGGAGCTGCGCGAGGCGTGCGAACAGGCCGGTACCCGCGTCACGTTCGTCGCGGCGGACGTCGCCGACCGGGAGCGGATGGCCGCCGTGTTCGACGAGCACCCCATCACCAGCGTCTTCCACCTGGCCGCAAGCCTCGACGACGGTGTGCTGGACACGCTCACCCCCGATGGTTTCGCCACGGTCGCCAGGGCCAAGGTGCGCGGGGCCCAGGTGCTGGACGAGCTGACGCGCGGTCGCGGCCTGTCCGCCTTCGTGCTCTTCTCCTCGATATCCGGGGTGTTCGGGGTGCCCGGTCTCGGCGCGTACGCGGCGGCGAACGCCATGCTCGACGCCCTGGCCGTCTCCCGCCGGGCGGCCGGTGAACAGGCCCTGGCCGTGGCTTGGGGCGCATGGGCGGGAGAGGGCCTGGCCACACATGTGGTCGGCGACGAACGGCTGCGCCGCATGGGCCTGACCGCCATGCCCGCCAAGGCCGCGCTGGTCGCGCTGGAACACGCGCTCAACCGCGAGGACACCACCCTCGCCGTGTTCGACGCCGACTGGGACCGCGTGCCCTCCCACACCCGCGACGGCCTCGGCACCCTGCTGCACGAGCTGCCCGAGGCCCGCCGTCCGGCGGCCGTGCCCAGGCCCGACGCGACCAACCTGCGCACCCTGCTCGCCGGGCTCGACGCGGCGCAGCGCACCGCCAAGGTGCGCGACCTCGTCCATGCCGAGGTCGCGGACGCGCTCGGTCACCGCGACGCGGCGGCCGTCGACCCGCGCCGTGCCTTCAGCGAACTCGGCTTCGACTCGCTCACGTCGGTACGGCTGCGCAACCGGCTCACCGAACTCACCGGCCTGAGCATGCCCGTGACCGTGGTGTTCGACTTTCCCACCGTGACCGAGCTCGGCGAGCACCTCGCCGGACGGCTCGGCGGTGACGGCCCCGACGCCGGGGAACTGCTGGCCCGCCTGGAATCCCTGCTCGACGAGGCGGGGCCCGACGAGCTGGGCACGCTGCTGGGCGGCATGGAGGCACTGCTCAGCAGCCGACGCCCGCCGGCACTCGCCACGGACCACTTCGCCTCGGCGAGCGACGAGGAGATGTTCAGCTTCATCGACCAGGACCACGCCTAGGCCCGCCTCGCCTCGCTCCTGCCCCATCCCAAGGAGACTCCCGCGATGACCGCAGTCGACAACCAGATCCACACCTACCCGTTCGGCCCGCAGCTCGGACTCGACGAGGACCCCGGCTATGAACGGGCCCGCCGTGCCGGTGCGCTGACCAGGGTGCAGATGCCCTACGGCAGCCCGGGCTGGCTGGTCACCCGCTACGACGACATCAAGGTCGTGCTCTCCGACCCCCGGTTCAGCCGCACGGCCACCCTGGGGAAGGACGTCGCGCGCAGTACGCCCGCGATCGAGACCGACATGTCCATCCTCTCCATGGACCCTCCCGACCACACGAGGCTGCGCAGGCTGGTGGCGCAGGCGTTCACCATGCGCCAGGTCGAGCAGCTGCGCCCGGCGATCGACGAGATCATCAACGAGCTGCTCGACCGGATCGAGGCGGACGGCACCACGGCGGACCTCGCCCAGGCACTGACCTGGCCCCTGCCGGTGCGGGTGATCTGCCGTCTGCTCGGTGTGCCGATCGGCGACCACGCGAGGTTCGCGCAGTGGACCGACGACATCATGTCGGTGGTCTCCACCGACCTCGAACTGATCAACAAGGCCAGGGACGGCCTCATCGCCTACCTCGCCGAGCTCATCGCCGAGCGCCGCGCCGCCCCCGCCGACGACCTGCTGAGCAGGCTGATACAGGCCAGGGACCAGGACCAGCGGCTCAGTGAGCAAGAGCTCGTCGTCTTCGGCATGACCCTGCTGCTGGCCGGACACGAGACCACGGCCAACCAGATCGGCAACTTCCTCTTCCTGCTGCTGAGCCGCCCCGAGCTGTGGCAGCGGCTGGTCGACGACCCGGGGCTGGTGCCTCAGGCGGTCGAGGAGCTCCTGCGGTACACCCCCCTGGCCACGGCGGGCAACTTCCCCCGGATGGCCACCGAGGACGTCGAGCTGGGCGGCACCCTTGTGCGGGCGGGAGACGTGGTGATCGTGCACGTGGCCGCGGGCAACCGGGACGAGACCGTCTTCGAGCACGCCGACCGTATCGACTTCGACCGCGACGCGCGGGCCCACATAGCCTTCGGCCACGGCGCCCACCACTGCCTGGGCCACCAACTGGCCAGGGCGGAGCTCCAGATGGTGCTCACCACGCTGGTGCGCCGCTTCCCCACACTGCGCCTGGCCGTCCCCGCCGACGAGGTGCCGTGGCGGATCGAACGACTGGTGAACGGCGTCAGCGCGCTGCCGGTCACCTGGTGACCCCGCGACCACGACGTCAACCCAACACAGCACACGCGACCAAGGACTCGGGCGGATGGCTGACCACGACAAGCTTCGCGATTACCTGCGGCTGGCGACCTCGGAACTGCACACCCTGCGCACCCGGGTGCGCGAGCTGGAGTCCGCGACACCCGAACCGCTCGCCATCGTGGGTATGGCCTGCCGGTATCCCGGCGGGGTCCGGACCCCCGAGGACCTGTGGGAGCTGGTGGCCGGCGAGGTGGACGCCACCTCGGACTTCCCCAGGGACCGCGGATGGCGGCTCGACCCGGGTGACAGCCTGACCGAGCGCGGGGCGTTCCTCGACGGGGCGGGCGATTTCGACCCGGCGTTCTTCGGCGTCTCACCGCGCGAGGCGCGGGGGATGGACCCGCAGCAGCGACTCGTGCTGGAGGTCGCCTGGGAGGCGCTCGAAGACGCCCGCATCGTCCCGGAAACGCTGCACGGCAGGCCGACCGGGGTGTTCGTCGGCGCTTCCCACCAGGGCTACGACACGCTCGCCGACGATGCCTCCGAGGTCATGATCGGCAATGTGTCCAGTGTGATCTCCGGACGCGTCGCCTACACGCTCGGCCTGAACGGTCCCGCGCTCACCGTCGACACGGCCTGCTCGTCCTCGCTGGTGGCGTTGCATCTGGCGGGGGAGTCGCTGCGCCGCGGGGAGTGCGACCTCGCCCTGGCCGGTGGTGTCGCGGTACAGGCGGTCCCCGCGCTGTTCGTGGAGTTTTCGCGGCAGCGGGGGTTGGCGGTGGATGGTCGGTGCAAGTCGTTCGGGGAGGGTGCGGATGGGACGGGGTTTTCCG
>NZ_JACVYG010000150.1:0-4707 GCF_014712245.1 Streptomyces sp. 5-10 | reverse complement strand
TGACCGAGGCGCGGGAGTGGCCGGTCAACGGGCGTCCGCGGCGGGCTGGGGTGTCGTCGTTCGGGTTGAGTGGCACCAATGCCCACGTCATCCTCGAAGAGGCTCCCGCCGTCGAGGAGCCGTCCACGGAGCCCGGCGGTGGGAGGGACCTGCCGGTGATCCCGTTGGTGGTCTCGGGCCGGACACCGGCGGCGTTGGAAGCGCAGGCCTCGCGGCTGGCCGAGTTCCTCGACGAGCACGGCGAACTGGAGGTCGCCGACATCGGTTACTCGCTGGCCGCCTCCCGAGCGGTCTTCGAACACCGCGCCGTGCTGGTGGCCCGGGACCGGGACGAACTGCGGGACGGACTGCGCGCCCTGCACCGGGACGGAGCGCCGGAGCGCGCCGCCCACGGCGCGTGCGCACTGGTCTTCACGGGGCAGGGCGCACAGCGGCTGGGGATGGGCCGTGAGCTGCATGCGGCGTTCCCGGTGTTCGCGTCCGCGTTCGATGAGGTGTGCGCCGCGTTCGACGAGGTGCTGGACGGTTCGCTGCGCGAGGTCGTGTGGGGCGACGACAAGCCCCTGCTCGACCGGACGATGTGGGCGCAGGCCGGACTGTTCGCCGTCGAGGTGGCGCTGTTCCGTCTGCTGGAGTCGTGGGGCGTCCGCCCCGATCACTTGGTCGGTCACTCCATCGGAGAAATCGCGGCGGCCCACGTCGCCGGGATGGTTTCGCTCGCTGACGCGTGCGTTCTCGTTGGTGCGCGTGGCCGTCTGATGCAGGCTCTTCCACCCGGCGGGGCGATGCTCGCCGTCCAGGCACCCGAGGCCGAGGTCGCGTCGCTCCTGCCATTGGGGGTGGAGGTCGCCGCCGTCAACAGCCCGGCCTCGGTCGTGGTCTCCGGCACCGAGAAGGCGGTCGCCGAGACGGCCGAGACGTGCGCGGGCAAGGGGTGGAAGACGCGCCGGCTGGCGGTGTCGCACGCGTTCCACTCGGCGCTCATGGAGCCGATGCTGGACGACTTCGCCAAGGCCCTCGATGGCATCGCCTTCGAGGCGCCGCAGATCCCCGTCATCTCGACCGTGACCGGGGAGCCGCTGACGGAGGCCGATGCCCAGTACTGGGTGGATCAAGTCCGTCGCCCGGTCAGGTTCGCCGACGCGATCGCGCACCTGGCCGGGACGCGCGTCCGCACGTTCCTCGAGATCGGGCCGGACGCGGCGCTGGCCCCGATGGTCGAGCAGACCGCCGGCGAGGCGACGGCGGTGGCGGCCTCCCGTCGCGACCGGGACGAGGTGCCCACCCTGATCACCGCGCTGGCCCGGCTCCACACCAGCGGCGCCGACCTCGACTGGGCGGTGCTGTTCGACGGAACGGGAGCCCGTCTCGTCGATCTCCCGACCTACGCCTTCCAGCGTGAGCGGTACTGGGAGGCGCAGGGCACGGCGGGCGGCGACCCCGCCGCGGTAGGCCTTGAAGCGGCCGGGCACCCGATCCTCGGGGCCGTCGTGGCGCTGCCGGGGAACGGCGAGGTCGTCCTCACGGGACGGCTCTCCGTCCAGGGCCGGCGCTGGCTCGGCGACCACCGCGTCCTCGGCAGGCCACTGTTCCCGGGGACCGGATTCGTGGAGCTGGCGTTGCGGGCCGGTGACCAGGTGGGCTGCGGGACGGTGGAGGAGCTCACCCTGCTGGCGCCGCTCGTCCTCCCCGAACGGGACGCCGTCCAGCTGCGGGTCACGGTGGCCCCGCCCGAGCAGCCGTCCGGGGCCCGTCACCTGACGATCCATTCCAGGGCGGCGGACTCGCAGGCCCCGTGGACCCTCCACGCCGAGGGCATCCTCACCCCGCAGGTCTCGGCCCCCGAGCCCGAACTGACGGTGTGGCCGCCCGCGGGGGCGGTCGAGGTCGAGGTGGACGGGGTGTACGACGCGCTCGCCGACGCCGGCTACGGCTACGGGCCGACGTTCCAGGGGCTGCGCAAGGCCTGGCGCCGCGGCGACGACCTCTTCGCCGAAGTGGCACTCGACGACGAGGCGGGGGCTGTGGAGTACGGGCTGCACCCGGCGCTGCTGGACGCCGCCCTGCACGATCCCCGGCGGCTCACCGAGGCCGCCGACGGCCCGCCGCTGCTCCCCTTCGTCTGGAACGCGGTCTCGCTGCACGCCTCCGGTGCGGCGGCTCTGCGCACGCGCGTGACGACGCTCGACGGTGCCGCCGTGTCCCTGCACCTCGCGGACATGACCGGCCTGCCCGTGGCCTCCATCGGTTCCGTCGCGGTCCGCCCCGCCGCCGTCGAGGACCTCGCCGCGCACCGGACGCCCGATGAGTCGCTGTACCGCGTCGAGTGGTCACCGATCACCCGGCCCTCCGGCGTCGTGCCGACCGACCGCTGGGCCATGGTCGAAGACCTCGGCGCGCTGCTCGCCGAGGTCGAGGCCGGACGTCCCGTTCCCGATGCCGTGGCGCTCATGGTGGCGGCGGAGGACACGGACGGCCCGGTCCCCGCCAAGGCGCGGGCGCTGACGCATCGGGTCCTCGCGGCGCTGCAGACGTGGCTGGCGGACGAGCGTACGGCGTCCTCGACGCTCGCCGTCGTGACGCGCGGGGCCGTTTCCACCGCTCCCGAGGCCGGCCCGGCGAATCTCGCGCAGGCCCCCGTCTGGGGTCTGGTCCGTTCGGCCGAAGCCGAGAACCCGGGCAGGTTTGTGCTGGCCGATCTCGAACCGGACGCGGCCGGCACCGCGCTGCTCCCCGCCGTCCTGGCGTCCGGCGAGCCCGAGGCGGCGGTGCGCGGAAGCGAGATCCTCGTGCCCCGCTTCGTCCGTGCCGGCGCGGACGAAGCGGCGCCCGCCACCCCGCCCTGGGACGCCGCCGGGACCGTGTTGATCACGGGCGGGACGGGCGGCCTCGGACGGCTGATCGCCCGCCATCTCGTCACCCGGCACGGTGTCCGGCACCTGATCCTCGCGGGCCGCCGCGGCATGGCCGCCGAAGGCATGGCCGAACTCCGCGCGGAACTGGCCGAGTCGGGCGCTCACGCGGAGGTCGTCGCGTGCGACACCACGGACCGGGACGTCCTCGCGGAGCTCCTCGCTGCGATCCCGCCGGAGCACCCGCTGACGTGCGTGATCCATTCCGCGGGGGTCATCGACGACGGGGTGGTGACCGCGCTGACGCCCGAGCGCCTGGACACGGTACTGCGGGCGAAGGCCGACGCCGCCTGGAACCTTCACGAGCTCACCCGGGAGCACGCGCCCGCCGCGTTCGTCCTGTTCTCCTCGGCCGCGGCCGTGCTCGGCGCCCCCGGCCAGGCCAACTACGCCGCCGCCAACGCCTTCCTGGACGCTCTCGCGGCCCATCGCCGTGAGAATGGCCTCGCGGCGCAGTCCCTGGAATGGGGACTTTGGGACATCAGCGGGATGGACGCCCGGCTCAGCGAGACCGACGTCCACCGCATGCACCGCGGCGGCATGGGCGGTCTGTCCGCCGACGAGGGCCTGGAGCTGTTCGACGCCGCCGTGGGCGCGGGCGATGCCGTCCTCGCGCCGGTCAAGCTCGACCTGCGGTCGCTGCGCCTGGCCGCCCGGTCCGGCGCGGCCGAAGTCCCGGCCATGCTGCGCGGGGCGGTCCCCGCCGTTGCGAGGCGGACGGCCGCCCGTCCCGCGCCCGGCGCCGCCCCGGGCGCGCCGAACGCCTTCGAGGAACGGCTGGCGGCAGCGTCCGAAGCCGACCGGGACCGTCTCGTCCTGGACCTCGTGCGGAGCAAGGTGGCCGCCGTCCTGGGACACGCCTCGCCGGACGGCGTCGCCGCCGACCGGGCCTTCCGGGACCTCGGCTTCGACTCGCTGACCGCATTGGAACTGCGCAACGAACTGTCCGCCGCGACTGGTCTGCGCCTTCCCGCGACGTCCGCGTTCGACTATCCGAGCGCGCGCTCGATGGCCGGACGGCTCAGGGAACTCCTGCTCACCGGTGCGCGGCAGGAGGGCGAGACGGTCGTCGCCGAGGCGGCGCCGACGGCGGGCGACGATCCGATCGTGATCGTGGGCATGGCCTGCCGCTATCCCGGCGGCGTCCGGACGCCCGCGGACCTGTGGCGGCTGGTCGCGGACGGCCGGGACGCGATCTCCGGCTTCCCGGACGACCGCGGTTGGGACCTCGAACGGATCTACGACCCCGAACCGGGCGTGGAGGGCAAGACCTACGCCCGCACCGGCGGCTTCCTGGACGACGCGGCGGGCTTCGACGCCGCGTTCTTCGGCATTGGTCCCAACGAGGCGCTGGCCATGGACCCCCAGCAGCGGCAATTACTGGAGGTCTCCTGGGAGGCGCTCGAAACGGCGGGCATTGCCCCGGCGACGCTGAAGGGCAGCCGAACTGGCGTGTACATGGGCGTGATGTACCACGACTACACCGACCACAGCGCCGCCGGAGCGCTCGCGTCCGGCCGCGTCGCCTACGCCTTGGGCCTGGAGGGCCCCGCCATCAGCCTTGACACGGCCTGCTCCTCCTCGCTCGTCGCCCTCCACGGCGCCATGCAGGCGCTGCGGTCGGGGGAGTGCTCGCTCGCCCTGGCGGGCGGCGTCACCGTCATGGCGACCCCCGGCACGTTCGTCGACTTCAGTAGGCAACGCGGGTTGTCGGTTGATGGTCGGTGCAGGTCGTTTGCCGCGGGGGCTGATGGGACGGGTTGGGGTGAGGGTGTGGGTGTGTTGGTGGTGGAGC